>JBEGML010000158.1:0-4278 GCA_041183145.1 Bacteroidota bacterium
CCAGACCTTTCATCCGCGCAAAGGTTTGCTGCTGGTTAAATTTCAATAAGACATTTTCTTCCAAGGAACCCGAGCATTGCCGCACGCCTTTTACGCTTCTTATTTTATGCATTCGGTCTGAAGGAATGTGCAGGGTCTTTCCTTGTGCAGGTATCATCAGCAAATCTGGATCAAAGGTTCCGTAAAGTTCCTTGACCAATGACTCAAATCCATTAAAAACAGATAGCACGGTAATCAGGGCCATGCTTCCAACAAATACTCCCGCTATTGCCACGCGGCTCATCAGGTGTATGACATTTCTTCCTTTGCGGGAATGAAAATATCTGCCCGATATGAAGCTGGGGACATTCATTCCCTTACTTCCATGCTTTAACAATCAGTCCGGTTCCTGTCGGATGATGACCGTGTGCATCAAAATAATTCAGAACAAAGGCAAAAGGATACACAAGCAGATAGTATATCGGCAATAGTAGGAAAAAGAGCTTGCTTATTCCCAGCATTTGTATGGGGTATTTCATCGATAACCTCCAGGCAATTTTACCCGGATTGCCGTAGGAATACCGGGCTTCTGCTTTGGAAAAGCCGTTACGCAGAAGTTTTTGCTCAATGTCTTTCAGGTTATAGCCGTCTCTGACATGTTCTTCAATGAAAGAAGATTCACCTTCTCCGTGCACATCGCTGCCTCCCTGGTCACTTGGAGTGCTGATGAGCAACATGCCTCCTTTTTTCAGTGATGAAGCATAGTTTCTGAATACCAGTTCATCTTCCAGAATATGTTCCATCACATCTACACACAAGACCAAATGATAATTCTCGGGCTTTACATAAACTGTTAGGTCACCAATTTCACAACGAACCCGGTCACTAACACCAGCCTGTTTAAAAAAGCCGTTGCAGTCTGCAACTTGCTCTTCTTTCACATCAATGGCTGTGATATCTGATGATGGCCAGAGTTGTGACATGTACCATGAATACTGACCAAAGCCCATGCCTGCATCTAGTATCATCGGCCGCATCGGAGCCTGTCGCGCCCATTTTTTGAGTTCCAGATGAATATGCCAAGCACGCAGTAAAAGTAAATCAAGTAAGCGATAAAATATCTTACGCAAAAACGGAGTTCTGTTAAAGACTTCTCCAAGGCTTCTTTTTATGGGATCGTATTGCATCCTTACTTTTTAAGCAGTTCTTCAATGTGTGCAGCATAATCTACCGAATCGTCGAGAAAGAAGGTCAGTGAGGGCACTACTCTGAGTTGCCGACCGGCTTTAAGCCCAAGCTTCTTTCTAATTTCAGCAGAATGTTGTTTAATGTCTGCCATAATTTTTTCCTTGTGTGCGGTTCCGAAAATGCTCAGATAAACCCTCGCCGCAGAGAGGTCAGGGCTGATACGGACTTTGGTAACCGATACCAATGCCCCGGTGTACCAGGAGGAGCCTTCTCGTTGAAAAAGCTCGCCCAGATCTTTCTGTATCATCCTGGCTACCTTAAGTTGTCGGGTACTTTCCATATTTGCAAAGGTAACAAAAGGGCTTTGTGTACTTTTACGGCATGACATTTTCGCTCAAAGAGATTATCACCCTCACGATGATCCTGTTTGCGGTGATTGACATTATCGGATCTGTGCCGGTTTTGCTTGATCTGCGCAAGCGGGTAGGAGAGATTCAGGCCTTTCGTGCCTCCGCAGCCAGTGCGGCCATCATGCTGGTCTTTCTCTGGTTTGGTGAAAATTTGCTGTCCTTTTTGGGTATTGATATTCCGTCCTTCGCCATAGCAGGCTCCCTCATCTTATTCTTTATTGCTCTGGAAATGATACTGGGAATAACGCTTTACAAAGACAGTGTGCCACAATCAGCAAGCATCGTGCCTGTGGCTTTTCCTCTGGTGGCCGGTGCCGGTACCCTTACCACCCTGCTTTCTCTGCGCGCACAGTATAACACGGCTAACATTGTAACGGCTATTTTCCTCAATATCGCCCTGGTGTTCATGGTACTCAAAAATCTTGATCGTGTGGAACGCTGGCTCGGTCCGGGTGGCATCAATGTGGTGCGCAAGGTTTTTGGTGTTATCTTGCTCGCTATCGCTGTGAAGTTGTTCAGAAGCAATTTTAACGCAATCTGATGGCTTCCGGAATTCACCTTTATACCGATGGCGCGTGCAGCGGAAATCCTGGCAAAGGGGGTTTTGGCCTGATACTGGAATGGAATGGACATGTGAAAGAATTTTCTGAAGGTTACCGTCTTACTACCAATAACCGAATGGAGCTTTTGAGTGTGATAACAGGATTGGAGATGCTCAGGAACCCGGGCTCTGAGGTAACGGTATGGTCTGACTCAAAATATGTGGTAGATGCGGTGGAAAAAAAGTGGGTCTTTAACTGGGAAAAAAAAGGATTTGCCGGCAAAAAAAATCCGGATCTATGGATGCGCTTTTTAAAGATTTACCGACAGCATAAGGTTCGTTTCAGATGGATCCGTGGCCATAACGAACATCCCCAGAATGAACGCTGCGATAGCCTCGCCGTTGCTGCATCACGTGAAACTCAACTTAAAACAGATGCAGGCTTTGAACAAAGCCGAAACCAACTGTTTTAAAACTTCACTTCTACATCTTCTCTTCTTATTAAGGCAAATAGTAAATAAATTTAAAATCCTTTATTCCTGTTTTTATCTGCTTTTTTATCAGGAAACCAAACGTACCTATGTTTTACTTAGCCCTGGTATCGTCTGTCAGCCTCTACTTTTTAAAGCAAGCCTCTGATTAACATTTCCTCAGGGACTCAATTTTGTGAACACAAAAAAATCCGGAAACAAGGGAGGTATAAAGTCTTGCCGCACTCTTCCGATAAATCCCTCCCTATACAAAAATACTTCGTCTATTCACTCGCAAATTTTTTTCCATCCGTTTCGAAAAATTCTTACTTTGGTAAAAAATCTATTAACCCCATGAAATCCAACATGCAAAAGGCCTGGCTTTTGGTATGCTTCTGTTTTTTCTTTGCTCTTTACACTTCTGCCCAAAAACAGCCTATCTCTTATTCTCCGGTAAAGGCCTTTATTGAAAATCAGGGTCAGTTTAATGACTTCGCAGGCAGTAATCTGCCTCAAACTGCCAAATACGCTTTTCTCGGCGATGGAGAAAGTTATTTCTTCTATCCGGGTGGCTTTTCTGTCCAATTATTCAATCGCTCGATTCGCAAAAAAACCGGGGAAATAAAAGCCAGACGCAATGAGCAGAAAATAAGAGGCTTCAAAAGCCGTGATGAATTTTTAAAGTTTGAAGCAGAAGGGAATAGGGTAGATGAAGCCGCTGAGTGGTTGCATTACTCTTTCGAAAATGCAAACGCCACTGCAGTGCTGACGGCGGTTTCGGCTCAATCTGTCACCCATACTTACCTGGTGCGGGATGTCCTGCCTCAGAACTATAAATCTCTTAATAACCTGCCCGGCTTTGATTCTCTGTTATATAAAAACATTTATCCGGGTATCGACGCCATTTTTACTTTTCATTCCCGGCGTGGCTTGGAATACAGCTTTCGTCTGAGTGCAAATGCAGATATGTCTTCCATTGCGCTGAAATGTAACCTTAAATCAATTCCCGATGCCGATGGCAATCGTATCATTACCACTCGCTTTGGGGATGTAATCGAACATCCTGCCAAAGCCTGGTACTCGAATAATAGGCAAGACATCAACCTAAGCGCATCAGGTGATCAATATACCCGAAGCTTCTCTGCAGAAAATCTACAGCCCGGCACAGAAATATTCATTGATCCATGGATACAGACCCCATCCTTTAATACCAATTGGGATTGTATATGGGAATGCGAAAGAGATGCAGCAGGAAACGTATATGTAATCGGCGGAGTGATGCCTATGCAGCTACTTAAATATAATGCTGCAGGAGCGTTACAATGGACCTACAATACTCCATACGACACCGCCAGTGTTTGGTTGGGTTCTTTTGCTACGGATCTTGCCGGTAACTCCTATGTAACAAGCGGTACAGCTGTTGCCATTCAGAAAATCAATACCGGAGGTGCTTTAGTATGGAACAACCCTAACCCCGGTGGCATATTTTCATTAACGGAATTCTGGTCGATTGCATTTAACTGCGACCAATCGAAAATGCTGGTAGGTGGAACCGGTGGCATTTCGCTTCCTTTTCCAAATCCTATTCCTGTTGTCTATGATGTAGACATGAATAATGGCAATGTAATTTCATCAGTACAGGTAACCGGTCCGGGAGCATTGGTTGGCATTCCGCCAAACACTAATGAGG
>JBEGML010000159.1:0-3480 GCA_041183145.1 Bacteroidota bacterium
AAAATTGAGGCAGATACCTCGTCACGTGACCCTAAAAAGTACTATCTTCAGATAGATGCTTTAATAAGAGACTCTAAAGGTCCTGATAAGGCTGATGAAAAGAAGACTATCAAAGGTGTTATCATCAAGGTGATTAATCAGAACAATTTCCTTATCGCCAGTCATTTTACTGACAAACGAGGAAAGGTGTCGTTTAAACTTGCACTCGATAAAAAATATACCTTGTTAATTGCAAAAAAAGGATACGTTCAAAAAATTGTTGAAATAGATGCATTCGTTCCAAAGGAACTTAATCTTGCTTTTGTTTTTCCGGCAGAAGTTGCACTATTTGCAGAGGTTCCCAAGCTGAATACAGCTGTGTTGGAAAAGCCTATCGCCAAAGTCAAGTTCAATCCCATGCAAAGAGAATTTGTGTATGATATTATCTACACAAACAAAGTAAATGCGGATTTGAAAAAGATGTACAAAGAGTATTATGCAATAAAGCGTGAAGAGCAGTCAGGAGCTAAGAAATAATTAAATTTTTCTAAGCTGCAAGGAAAGATGCCAGGCAGCAATTCCGCCTGCAACGGCAACATTCATTGACTTTTTAGTCCCGAATTGCTGAATAAAAACAGTCTCGTCACAACGGGTGATAATTTCCTCAGGAACACCTTCAATTTCGTTTCCTAAAATTAAAGCTATTTTATCTGGCGCTTTATAGATTTCCAACGAACTGGCCTTGGGTTCTTGTTCAAGGGCCAGAATGATATACCCCTTGCTTTTTAAGTTTGTCATCACCTCGGTTGTAGATTCTGCCTTTTCCCAGTTTACGGTTTCTGTGGCTCCAAGGGCTGTTTTTTGAATTTCCCTGTGCGGGGGGCAGCCTGTGAGTCCGCAGAGATAAATTTTCTCTATACCCAGGGCGTCGGCAGTCCGGAATACCGAGCCCACATTATTCATGCTTCGGAGGTTGTGCAATATTAAAATCAGTGGTATTTTCATTAATAATCACTTTATGCAAAGAAAACAAATTAAGTTCCTTCATTTTAGCTGTTAAGCTTGGTATTTTTACAGACCCATGAGCAAAAAGAAAATTGATTCCGGAACATCAGGCGCGAATGAAACGCCACTGATGAGGCAATACAATGAAATAAAGTTCAAATACCCTGATGCCATATTGCTTTTCAGGGTTGGTGATTTTTATGAAACCTTTGGGGAAGACGCTGTTCGCGTATCAAGAATTTTAGGTATCGTTCTCACGAAACGTCATAACGGTGCCGCTTCAGAGACGGAACTTGCTGGTTTCCCTCACCATTCTCTGGAAACCTATCTGCCTCGTTTGGTTCGTGCCGGCCATAGGGTGGCTGTGTGCGACCAGCTTGAAGATCCCAAGTTAACCAAAACAATTGTAAAAAGAGGTGTAACGGAACTGGTAACGCCAGGAGTAACACTCAACGACAAGGTACTTGATCACAAGACAAATAATTTTCTTGCCTGCTGGTGGATATCAGGGGCACAGCATTTCGTTGCTTTTGTCGATGTCTCAACCGGAGAATTTCTTGTAGCTTCCGGGAATTCTGATGAGGTCTCAAAAATCTTCTTCGGATTCAAGCCTTCTGAGGTTCTCGTGCTTAAATCTCAGAAACAAAAGCTGATTGAACACATTGGCGATAAGTGGACTTTCTTCACTCTGGATGAATGGGTCTTTCAGGAAGATTATCTGCGCGATCTTTTGCTCAGGCAGTTTTCTGTTCATTCCCTAAAGGGCTTTGGTATGGAGAGCGAAACCGGCCTTGTTATTGTAGCCGGAGTGCTGCTTCATTATTTGCGTGAGGCCAGACATGACAGATTGCCACACCTGCAGAACATCAGTAGAATTGATCATGGTAAATACATGTGGCTTGACCAATTTACCATCCGTAATCTGGAGATTGTATCCTCGGCCAATGAAAACGGGCAATCTCTAAAGGATGTGCTTGACCTGACGGTTACTCCAATGGGCGGCAGGCTGCTTCACCGATGGCTGCTGTTGCCTCTGAAGTCGGTACAAGTGATTCAGAAGCGATATGATGTTATTGAAGCCCTGGTGAGACAGCAGGATTTGTCTTGGAGGATTTCCGATACGCTAAAAGAGGTCGGAGATCTTGAAAGACTCTCTTCGAGACTTGCAGCATTGAGGACAAATCCACGGGAGCTTGCTCAATTAAGGAGAGCGTGTTCATTGTGTCAATCTTTGACTGAACAATTAAAAAAATCGTCAGAACCTGAGCTTGAATCCTGGGCTGAATTATTACAACCGCTGGAATCTCTTGAAAATCTTATTGGAAAAATACTTGCTGAGGAGCCTCCAGTAGCCATTGGGAAGGGCAATGTTATCGCAAAAGGGGCATCGGATGAGCTTGACGAACTCAGGGAAATTAGTACTACCGGAAAAGATTATCTTGCCGGTATTCAGCAAAGGGAAGGGGAGAGAACCGGAATTACTTCACTGAAAATCGGCTTCAACAACGTATTTGGTTATTATCTTGAGGTTACTAATGCCCACAAAGACAAAGTACCCTTAGAGTGGATTAGAAAGCAGACCCTTACCGGTGCAGAGAGGTACATTACTCCAGAGCTGAAAGAATATGAAGACAAAATTTTAGGAGCAGAAGATAAGATAGTTAAACTTGAACAGGATCTGTTCAGACAATTGTTGGAAGATTGTCAGCCTTTTCTGGCTGATTTGAAGCAAAACTCAGGTTTGTTGGCAGCATTGGACTGTCAGCTTTCTTTTGCTACGGCAGCTGTAAGGTACTCTTATGTAAAACCGGAGTTTCACGAACATCATTCGCTGGAAATCCGCAATTCCAGGCATCCAGTTATTGAAAGGGTGTTGCCTCCCGATAAACCTTATATAGATAATGACATTATCATAGATCCGGAAATAAACAGGATCACCATGATTACGGGCCCGAATATGTCAGGTAAATCAGCCTTACTGAGGCAAACTGCCTTGACATGCCTTATGGCTCAGGCCGGTTCTTTCGTTCCTGCTTCATCGGCAAAACTTCCTGTAATTGATAAAATTTTCACGCGTGTAGGAGCCTCAGACAACATCAGTTCCGGTGAGTCTACCTTCATGGTGGAAATGAACGAAACGGCAAGTATTTTGAATAACATTGGCGAAAGGAGTCTGATATTGCTGGATGAAATTGGCAGAGGAACCAGCACCTATGATGGGATTTCCATTGCCTGGGCAATTGCTGAGTTTTTGCACACTCACCCGGGTAAGCCCATTACTCTTTTTGCGACGCATTATCATGAGCTTAATGAAATGGAGGCCTTTATGAGGGGCGTCAGAAACTATCATGTTTCGGTAAAGGAAACGCCCTCAAAGGTGATATTTATCAGAAAGCTCACTGAAGGTGGAAGTGAGCATAGCTTTGGTATACATGTAGCAAAAATGGCCGGGCTTCCCTCCAGTGTCACCGACAGGGCTCTGGAAATCATGAAAAT
>JBEGML010000160.1:0-5786 GCA_041183145.1 Bacteroidota bacterium
GTGGTAAGACTGATAGTGATACCGGTTTCGTTTGCACCACACTGAGCCATCATTTTTCCAGAAAATAACAAGCAAAGTGCAAAAGCAATTTGGGTAAATTTGTGTTTCATTTGTGTTAGAATTTCTACGGCGCAAGTTACAATATTTATACTGAATCCCACTTGGTTATTTTTAAGCAATCTTTAAAAGACTGATTATCAAAATTTTATTTAGAGCCTCGCCGTTATCTTATCGATTAATGACTTTGTAGCCCCCTGCGCTTACGTTCTTTATTTTTTATACATTTGCGAGACATTGATTTTGCTATGAAAAAGACTCTTCTTATGAGCTTGCTAACCGTTTTTATTCCCTTGGCAGGCTTCACCCAGTTTCTTAAAATTTATCATAAGGAATCCAACACAGAAGTCACTGGCTCGTCATACTTTTATTTCTTCAATTCCCCTGATGGCGAACAAACCTGGAGTGGAAAAATTAAGAATATTTCCGGCGGCACGGCTAATGTAAGGGTATTAAGGACCCAGCTAACTCGGTTAGCTGGTAGCACCGATTACTATTGTTGGAACGTTTGTCTGGATAGCACAGTGTCTCTCTCGGGAGCAATTTCTCTCAACGATAATCAGACAGATTCAACAAGTTTCCATGCAATGTATCGTTGCAACGGCGCAAACGGAACCAGTTCTGTTAACTACCGCTTTTTCGATGCCTCCAATGCAACAGACACAACCAGTGTTACGGTCCATTACATATCAACACCCACCAGCATAAACGAGCTCACTTCAACAGTAGGTCTAATCTCCTCCATCGGTCCGGTTCCAACATCAGAGACTGTTCAAATTGGCTATCAACTCGGTGCAGCAGGAAACACAGGCATAATAGAAATTTATGACATCAGCGGAAAGACTGTTTCTAAACACTCAATCTCAGGGAATACGCTTTCCGTGATTTCATTGTCCGGTTTATCGCCCGGAATATATTCTGTAAGATTAATTGCTGCTAACGGACTTGTAGACACCAGAAAAATTCTGATTCAGTAGTTTGTGCACTTCAGTCCCGGATTTTCCTCTATTCCCGGCAACAAAGCTATCCACGAGCAAATTTCCCGTCAGTTTTCGCAAAACAGGGTAAGTCACGCTCAGCTGTTCTGGGGCCCGCAAGGCTGCGGCAACCTAAGCGCTGCTCTTGCCTATGCCCGTTTAATTCACTGCGAAAACCCAAAACAGCATGATGCCTGCGGTGAATGTCACGCTTGTATCATGCATCAAAAAATCTCTCACCCAGATCTTCATCTTGTTTTCCCTGTTCCCAACGTGAAGGTTTCCGCAGAAAGCGGTGATCAGGAAAAAGACCAGAAAGATGCTACCTCAGACCACTTCGTTAAGGAATGGAAAAATGCCGTGATGCATAACCCCTTTTTGGATCTTGAGGATTGGAGTACAGCTATTGAATTCGAAAAAAAGACCATACAAATCTCAGCAAGAGAATCTGAACTTATTGCAAAAAAACTTTACCTTACTCCCTACGAAGCCAAGACAAAAATTATGGTCATCTGGTATGCTGAAGAAATGAATGTCTCCTCCGCCAACAAGCTCCTGAAAATTTTTGAGGAACCACCTCCAGATACTGTCATACTTTTAGTTTGTGAAAACCGCGATAAACTTCTTCCGACAATTCTCAGCAGGGTTCAGCAATTGAGATTTTCCCCGCCTGATTTTTCATCGCTGGAGGATTTTATACAATCCTTCTGGCCCCATGAAAAAGAGGCTGCAAAAATAGCCCGTCTTTCTCAAGGGAGTCTGAATCAGATTTTAAGGCTAATGTCGGGCGGAGTTAGAGACGCCGCGGGTTCCAAAAGAATAATGGAATGGCTGCGCTTGTGTTACAAACCGGAACCCATATCCATCGGCAAACTCACAGAAGACCTGAATTCCGCCGGTAGACAGGCACAAAAAACGTTTTTCTCGCAAACACTCGTTTTCCTGCGCGCGGCAATCATGATTAAAAACAACCTGCAAAATCTGGTGCATCTGCAGGAGGAAGACCTAAACTTCTGCACCAATTTCTCCAAAACCATTCAACTCTCCTCAGCAGAAAAAATGATTGTGGTCATTCAAAATGGCTTCAGCAGTATCGAAGGAAACGGCAATCTAAAGCTCATCCTTCTAGACACTACCTATCAAATGAACAAATGTTTCCGCCTAACGGAAAAATCTGCTGCATAAAATAAATCATGGCTTGTAATTCCTGCTCAACCGAAAACGGACTCCCTAAAGGTTGTAAAAACAATGGTGCCTGCGGTATCGGTGGCTGTAACTCAAAAATGAATGTTTTTGATTGGCTTGCAAATATGCATCAGCCGGCCGGTCTGAAAACGTTTGACATTATCGAGGTCAGATTCAAAAACGGCCGAAAAGACTATTTCAAAAGCGAACCGGAAACAAGCTTTCATTCCGGTGATATCATAGCAGTAGAAGGCTCTCCTGGCCACGACATAGGTGTGGTTTCACTATCAGGAGAACTCGTCAGACTACAACTTAAAAAGAAAGGTATACAACCTGAATCCTATGAATTCAAAAAAGCCTTTCGCAAAGCAAAACAACAGGATATCGACAAGTGGCACGCTGCCAGAGAACTTGAACAACCCACCATGTATAAGGCCAGGGTCATAGCCGGACAGCTTGGTCTGCAAATGAAAATCAGTGATGTTGAGTATCAGGGTGATAAAACCAAAGCTATCTTTTACTACACAGCCGATGAACGCGTTGACTTCAGAGAACTGATAAAGTTACTTGCTGAAGAATTCAAAGTCAGAATCGAAATGCGGCAGATTGGCGCCAGACAAGAATCGGCAAAGCTCGGCGGAATCGGGAGCTGCGGAAGGGAATTATGCTGTTCAACCTGGCTAAATGATTTCCGCTCGGTTTCTACATCCGCTGCACGATACCAACAACTCTCCCTCAACCCTATGAAGTTGGCCGGCCAATGCGGCAAACTGAAATGCTGCCTGAATTATGAACTTGATTCATATCTCGATGCCCTTAAGGACTTTCCGCAAAACCATGAAAAATTGCCCATACAAGACGGCACAGCATTTTTAATAAAAACAGATATTTTCAGAAGAAAACTATACTACCAGCTTTCAGGCGAATCCACTAAAATCATTCCCCTGAGTCCTGAAAAAGTTAAAGAAATTCAACAATCTCTCAAAGAAGGCCTCCTTATGAAGCCAGAGAGCATTCAGGATTTAGTTGACGAAAAACCGGTAACAAAGGGGCCAGATTTTGAAAATGTCGTAGGTCAGGATAGTCTTACGAGATTCGACAGGCAGAAGAAAAAGAAAAAAAGTCGTCCATCTCAAAAGTCACGGGAAAATAAGTTCACCCCAAAACAAGAGGGGTCCAGACAAGATTTGGGAACTCAGGTAACCAGAGATCAACAACCTCGTCAATCCAATCAAAGACCGAACAACCGTGCGCAGCAGCCAAGACCCCCACGGCCTTCAGGCGAAAAAGGGACAGGTGGTGAAACATCGGCAGGCTTTAACCGTCGAGAAAATTTACCAAAACCGAATGAAAGACGGCCGCGTCCTCCAAGGCCGCAAGGACCAGGTGACTCGGCTCAAAAACCACAGGAATGATTTACCTCAGATACATACTATTTGGTCTGTACCTGATTTCACTAACCTCATGTGATGAAAAAAGAGTCTATGAAGAAAACATAGAACTCGAACATTTTAAATGGGCCACAAACAATGTACTCAGATTTCAGTTCAATATCAACGACACTACGATGCCCTGCAATATGTACATCAATATAAGAAACACCTCTGAATATCCATACAGTAATCTCTTCCTTTTTTTGGACACCAAATACCCTGATGGTAAGGTATCACGAGACACGCTCGAATGTATCCTTGCGGATGACCTCGGCAACTGGTTCGGAAAGGGAACGGGGGACGTTATAGATAATCAAATACCATTCAGAAAAAACACCCGCTTCAGACAAAAAGGCACCTACAAATTCTATGTTGAGCAGGCTATGAGAGTGAACCCACTTCAGGGCGTTGGGGCTGCCGGAATTCGTATTGAAAAAAGTAACTAGTCATTTATTGTTCTTAACTTAGTCTCATGACGAGGCAAAACAGACTGCTTTATCGCTTTATTATTTTTACCGCACTGTTGCTAACAGAGCCACTGCAGATTTCCGCTCAGTTTTACAACGGAACTCAAAACGACTTCGGTAAAAACCGCATTCAGTATGCAAAGAGAGAATGGCAATTCATGAAATTTGAGAAGTTCGATGTTTTCCTTTACAAAAATGGCAACGAACTTGCTTCCTTCATTTCTCAATCAGCCATACATCATATCAAAGATCTAGAAACCATTCTTGACTTCCAGATGGAGGATCGCTTTCAGATTGTGGTTTACAATAAACTTTCAGATTTTCGTTCCAGTAATATAGGACTTTCATCAGACGGCCAGTTCAATGTCGGCGGTGCGGCGCGGATAACAGGCTCCAAGCTTATTGTGTATTTTGAAGGTGACCACACTCAGCTTGAAAAGCAAATACGAACGGGGGTGGCCGAAATAATCGTGAACCAGATTCTTTATGGGGGTAGTTGGAAAGATGTACTAAAAAGTTCCGCACTACTTTCAGTCCCGGAATGGTATATAAAAGGTGTCACTCGCTTCCTGGGTGGTTACTGGGATACCCAAACTGAAAACATTTTCAGAGATGAAGTACTCTCAAAAAAATTCAAAAATATCAGTCACCTGAGCGGAGATAAAAGTATCAGAGCAGGTATTGCAATGTGGAATTTTGTCTATTCAGGTTACGGAATCTCTGTCTTGCCCAATATTCTTTACATGACCAGAGTAAGTAGAAATATTGAAAGCGGGTTCGTTTTTGTCCTGGGTGCGTCTTTAAAAACCATGAATCAGGAAATGATTAATTTCTACCGACAGAGATTTCAAACTGATGAAAAAAAATTCGCCCAACCTGTATCGGATTTCAAAATCGGCAAACCTGCCCGTAAGACTAGAATAAGTCAATTTAAAATAAGCCCCGATGGAAAATTTGCCGCTTTCTCAAGCCATCGAATGGGAAAAATAAAAATATATCTCCTAGACATCAATACAGGAAAAAGAAAAAAAATATTCTCGAAATACCCGAAACTAGAGCGCATTGAAGACTATTCCTACCCACTTATCACATGGCACCCATCCTCAAAATTATTCTCGTTTATTACAGAACAAAAAGGTGAAGTAAACTTCACTATGTATAATGTGGAATCAAAAAAAATCGAAAAAAGACCACCTCTATTCATATTTGAAAAAATCCTTGACTATGCCTACTCAGATGATGGAAAAAAAATCGTTTGCTCTGCGGTTCAAAAAGGACAAACAGACATTTTTGTTTATACCCTTGCCTCTAATTACTCAGAACAGATTACCAGAGATATTTATGATGATTTAAACCCAAGGTTCATCAATAAATCCAGCCAGATTATTTTCAGTTCCAATAGAAAAGATGACACCCTGCGTTTTCTGCCCAAAACTCTTTTGTATGAAAAAATGAATCCTAAGAGAGATTTGTTCCTTTACGATTACAAAAGTAAGTCTAACGCACTTAGGAGGGTTACCGATACGCCTGAAGACGATGAACTAAACCCCTACCCCACCGAAAAATTAAATCACTTCTCCTACCTGTCTGAAAAAAACGGTAAGGTTATCAGGTATATGGCCCGATTCGACTCCACGCTCGCCTGGATAGATACTACAGAACACTAC
>JBEGML010000161.1:0-3373 GCA_041183145.1 Bacteroidota bacterium
GCTTGCCGAGCTGCGCTGTGGAATTCTTACCAATACTGAGAAGTGGCAGCGTGAAGGTTTTGAAATTTCTGGCTATCATACAGCTGCCTGGCTGCAGGCACGCTACTCCGCCGGAATTGCAGAAATTTTTGTTAACGGCAGGGTTCATCCCGATAAGGGGTTCTCAGATGCTGTCAGGCACCTAAAGCCCGGAGATGCTCTTGTGAAAGAAGGCTGGCTCCTTGCATGCCGCGCTCAGGAGTCGGGCCCGTTTCAGTCTGAATGGATGGAACTCGAAGGCATGAACCTGATTGAGTTTGAAGAGGCCGTTTTCCCGGAATTTCTTTGGGATTTATTTGGTAAAAATGCAGCTTATATTGCCAACGATTTCGGCAGGATTACCAAGGGGAGAACCTCTGCACCGCTGTCAGATACCAATCGAGTAATAGGTAAAAATCCTGTTTTTCTTGAGCCAGGTGCTCGTGTTGAAATGGCTGTTTTCAATACCGAAGCCGGACCAATCTACATAGGGGAGGAGGCCGAGGTCATGGAAATGTCTGTCGTGAGAGGCCCTTTTGCCATGTTACCACACAGCGCACTGAAAATGGGAGCCAAGGTTTACGGAGCTACCACCCTGGGGCCACACTGTAAAGCAGGAGGAGAAATAAACAACTCCATACTCATGGGCTACAGCAACAAAGCTCACGATGGCTTCCTCGGAAATTCTGTTATTGGAGAGTGGTGTAATCTTGGAGCCGATACCAATAATTCCAATCTGAAGAACAATTACGGAGAGGTGAAAATCTGGAGTATGGAGGAAAGAAAGTATTGTAAAACAGGACTGACTTTTTGTGGCCTTATCATGGGTGATCATTCCAAGGCAGGCATTAATACCATGTTCAACACCGGAACGGTGGTGGGCGTTTGCGCCAATGTTTTTGATTCGGGCTTCCCCCCAAAGTTCATTCGCTCTTTTTCCTGGGGTGGTTTCGAGCAATCACCGAGGTATGAACTGGAAAAAGCCTTTGAAACTGCAAAGGCCATGTATGCGCGACGCGGACTCGAATTTGGAGAGCAGGAGCGCGAGATTCTCCTCTCACTTTTTGAAATGCCGCATATCTGAGTCTGACAAAAGAGAGCATTTTCTCAAATGGCACATCCTTTGGCAAGTGTGCGTTGGATGGATGGTGGAAATCCGTTTCATGCTGAAGCATAGAGCAGTCTGAGCAAAGAACATCAAATAATTGCTTTTGCTGCTGACAAAATGTCTAAATGAATCAGCATTAACTGACAAGTAAAGAATAACATGACAGACGAATTATTTATTTCACTCGGCGATCCGAATTCACTGCAAAATTTTGCTGATGACGAAAGCGAGTTTATACCCCTGATGAGTGCGGAAGATGAAGAGCAGATGAACCGCGAGACTCTGCCCGATATTTTGCCTATTCTCTCACTGCGAAACACAGTATTATTCCCGGGTGTGGTGATTCCTATCACGGTGGGGCGAGACAAGAGCATCAAGCTCATCAAAGATGCTTACAAAGGCAACAAAATCATTGGTGTTGTATCACAGAAAGACGATAAGGTGGAGGATCCCGGATTTGATGATTTGAATCCGGTTGGAACCATGGCGCTCATCGTGAGAATGCTCAGAATGCCTGATGGGAACACCACTGTTATTATACAGGGGAAGAAACGTTTCCGTATGCAGGAAATGGTGCAGACCGAGCCTTATCTGATTGCCAGGGTCTCGCCCTTTGAAGAAGTGCTGCCTAAAAAAGACAGCAAGGAATTTCTTGCCCTGGTGGGTTCATTGCGTGATCTGGCGCTTACAATCATTAAGCAAAGTCCGAATATTCCGAGTGAAGCAGCTTTTGCCATCCGGAATATCGAAAGCCATTCTTTTCTGGTAAATTTTATTTCAAGCAATATGACGGCTTCGGTTCAGGAGAAGCAGCGTATGCTTGAATTGGTAAATCTCGAAGAGCGGGCCACCACAGTATTAGGTTTCCTTACAAAGGAACTGCAGTTGCTTGAGCTGAAGAATCAGATACAGAGTAAGGTAAAGGTAGATATGGATAAGCAGCAGCGAGACTATTTTCTGCATCAGCAATTGAAGACCATACAAGAAGAACTTGGCGGAAATGTTTTTGAGCAGGAGATTTCTGAGATGGAAGAACGTGCTTCAAAGAAAAAATGGAGTAAAGAGGTTAATGAGGCTTTCCGCAAAGAGTTGAGCAAATTGCAGCGCATGAATCCTAATTCGGCTGAGTATTCCATACAGGCGAATTATCTCGAAACACTGCTTGATTTGCCCTGGAATGAATACACCAAAGACAGGTTTGACCTAAAGCGTGCTTCAAACATTTTGGATGAGGATCACTACGGTCTTGACAAAGTGAAGGAGCGCATTCTCGAGCATCTTGCCGTATTACAGTTGAAAGGCAACATGAAAGCTCCCATACTTTGTTTGTATGGGCCTCCCGGTGTAGGTAAGACCTCTCTCGGTAAGTCAATTGCCAGAGCACTTGAACGTAAGTTTATACGTATATCACTCGGTGGTCTGCACGATGAATCAGAAATCAGGGGGCATCGAAAAACTTATATTGGTGCCATGCCGGGCCGCATTATTCAAAGTTTGAAAAAGGCGGGTAGCAGCAATCCTGTTTTTATTTTAGACGAGATTGACAAAGTGGGTGCAGGTTTTCACGGAGATCCTTCAAGTGCTTTGCTTGAGGTTCTGGATCCGGAGCAAAATGGTTCTTTTTACGATAATTTTCTTGAGCTTGAATTTGATTTAAGCAAGGTGATGTTTATTGCTACGGCAAACTCACTTAGTACCATACAGCCTGCGCTCAGAGACCGGTTGGAGATTATTGATGTGACAGGATATACACTTGAAGAGAAGCGGGAAATTGCCCGCAGACATCTTATTCCAAAGCAGCTGGAAGAGCACGGACTCAAGAAGAAGGATCTGAATTTTACCGATGATGGTTTGGAAAAAATTATTGAATCGTACACCAGTGAATCAGGCGTTCGTCGTTTGGAAAAACAGATTGCCAAAGTAGCAAGAGTGATAGCGCGAAAAGTAGCGGTCAAGGAAAAATATGATAAAACCATCAATGCGATTGAGGTAAGGAAGATTCTGGGTGCTGAAGTTTTTCAGAAAGACCGTTATCAGGATACCGGTGCTCCTGGTGTTGTTCCCGGCCTGGCCTGGACACCCGTAGGTGGTGATATTCTCTTCATTGAGGTAAGTCTTTCGGCCGCAAAGGCGGGAGGAAAACTAACCCTTACCGGAAATCTCGGAGATGTGATGAAAGAGTCTGCAGTGATAGCTCTGGAATATCTGAAGAGTCACGCCAGGGAATTCGGGCTCAAACCAGCCATC
>JBEGML010000162.1:0-4084 GCA_041183145.1 Bacteroidota bacterium
TAACCTTTTTATATTTTTGTGAAATGCACTTGAAATCAATGACCGGTTTTGGACGGTCCAGATCGGTTGGAATTAATTACACATTGACCGTTGAGATTCAATCCGTAAATAGTAAGCAATTTGATTTCAATCTTCGTATGCCACCTTATTTCAAGCCAGCCGAGAATGAAGTACGCATGCTAATACAAAAATCTGTTGAGCGCGGTAAAGTCGATTGCAATGTTTTCTGCGAATGGTCCAACAATGAGAGACCCTCCGGCTTCAATAAAGAAGTAATAAAGCAATACTACCATGACCTTATAGCTGCAACTGAAGGAATCCCTCTTCACCCCGACACTCTGCTTTCAGCCGTCATGAGATTGCCCGAAGTAACGCGTCAAAAAAATATTGAAGCAGGTAGTGATGAGATTGATAGTTTGTTAGGTTCGGTTAGAATTGCTTTGGATAATTTCAATGCTTTCCGAATAAATGAAGGAGCAGCTCTTGAACAGGATCTCGTTGACAGAATAAATGGAATTCTGAATTTTCGTATGCAGATTTTTCCTCTTGCAAACGAACGAATTTCCCAGGTTAGAAATAAGCTTTCTCGTGCTTTGGAGGAAATTGTTCTGGTTAAGGAGATTAATCAGGATCGATACGAACAAGAAATAATTTATTATCTGGAAAAGCTCGATATTACTGAAGAACAGACAAGGCTTAAAACGCATTGTGATTATTTCCTCGATACAATCAGTGAGCCTTCTTCAGGTAGAAAACTCGGTTTCATCGTTCAGGAAATTGGAAGGGAAATAAACACCATCGGTTCCAAGGCAAATCACTCCGGAATACAAAAAATTGTTGTTTCCATGAAAGATGAGCTTGAGAAAATTAAAGAACAAATTGCCAATATCTTATGAGTTCTGCTGCAGGAAAACTGATTATTTTTTCAGCCCCTTCAGGCTCTGGTAAGACCACACTTGTACACGATATTCTGCAGACCTTTCCTCAAATCCAATTTTCTGTTTCTGCATGTAGCAGGCCACGCAGAGAAAATGAATTGCACGGTAAAGACTATTATTTTCTTTCTCCTGAAGAATTTCAGGAAAGAATTAGTAACGGTGCTTTCGTAGAGTGGGAGGAGGTATACCCCGGATCTTTTTATGGAACCCTGCATAGTGAAATTGAAAAAATTTGGAATGCAGGTCGTCATGTTATTTTTGATGTAGATGTTGAGGGCGGACTCAAACTTAAACAGGTTTTTCCTGATCGCTCTCTTTCGGTTTACGTACAAGTTCCGGATATTAAGACTCTCGAAAACCGCCTCAGAGCAAGAAACACCGAGTCAGAAGAAACCCTTGCTCGAAGACTCGAGAAAGCATCGCGTGAGATGCAATATGCCCACAGATTTGATAAAGTTGTAGTCAATACTGATTTGCAATCCGCAATTTCTCAATCAAGGCAGATGGTGGCCGACTTTTTAAACCGATAAGCATGTCCTTTGAGGCTCTCGAAAAACCCGTCGAGTTTCTGAAGGGTGTTGGTCCGGCTAAAGCAGCACTTTTAAAATCCGAAATGGGTATAAATACGGTCGGTGATCTTTTGGCATTTTATCCTTTTCGTTACGTTGACCGCTCAAAATTTTACTCGGTTGATTCAATCAATTCAGATGTTGCCTATATTCAGCTCAGGGGTAAGATCGAGAGAATAAGGCTCGTTGCCCAGAAAAAAGGCAAACGCCTTGTTGCCGATTTTTCAGATTATTCAGGCACCGTTGAGTTAATCTGGTTCAATAGCATTAAATGGGTGCAAGATTTTTTGCAGATTGGTAAAGAATACATCGTATTCGGCAAACCCGGTATTTTTAAAGGTAAAGCATCATTCGTTCATCCCGAAATTGATACCCTGGAGGGATTCTCAAACCAAAATAATTCCGGTCTTGTTGGGGTCTATCCGGGTACAGAAAAACTGCGTAACGCCGGTCTAGATTCCAGAGCCATTCGCAGAATCATTAAAATTGCTGCCGAATTGCTACCCCAAAATAATGTTGATTTTCACAAAAGTGCTCCTCTGAATGCCTTGGGTTTTATCTCTCGTGAGCAGGCCATTCTTGATATTCATTTCCCCTCAGATCCTAATAAACTTTTACAAGCAGAAAAAAGAATAAAGTTCGACGAATTTTTTGTTCTTCAGATGAAACTCGGAAAGATCAGGGCTCAGAGAAAATTTCATGTAATCGGCAGAAAAATTGAACATGTTGGTGATGACTTCGGAATTTTTTATAACCACAACCTGCCATTCAACCTTACCGATGCCCAAAAACGAGTTTTAAAGGAAATACGTACTGATCTTGGTTCAGGGAAACAAATGAATCGCCTTTTACAAGGAGATGTAGGCTCGGGCAAAACCGTGGTTTCCTTAATGGCAATGCTTATGGCAACAGGCAATGCAATTCAGGCCTGTCTTATGGCACCAACTGAAATCCTCGCTACGCAGCACTACCAAACTATTTCATCATTGCTAAAAAATATGAATGTGAAGGCTGATCTTCTAACAGGCTCAACCACCACTTCTAAAAGAAATAGAATTCTTCACGAACTCAAAAGCGGTGAAATTCATATCCTAATTGGCACTCATGCATTGATTGAAGATCCGGTAATTTTCAAGGATCTTGGTTTCGTTGTAATTGATGAACAACATAGATTCGGAGTTGAACAGCGCTATAAATTATGGTCTAAGAGCCATACACCCCCGCATATTCTTGTCATGACAGCTACACCCATACCCAGAACGCTTGCCATGACCTTATACGGTGATCTCGACATATCCGTAATTGATGAGCTCCCTCCCGGACGTAAACCCATTGTTACGGCTCATCGCCTGGAGTATAAAAGATTTGAAGTTTACGAATTTATCAGGAAGGAAATTAAACTCGGACGTCAGGCTTATATTGTATTCCCTCTTATAGAAGAGTCGGAAACTCTTGACTATAAAAATCTGATGGATGGATACGATATGGTTCTGAGTTATTTTCCCCTGCCACAATATCAGGTAAGTGTATTACATGGTAGACTTAAACCTGCTGAGAAGGATTTTGAAATGCAACGATTTGTTCATGGTATTACTAATATCATGGTTGCTACTACGGTAATCGAGGTTGGAGTTAATGTTCCTAACGCATCTGTTATGGTGATTGAAAGCGCAGAACGATTTGGGCTTTCTCAACTTCATCAGCTTCGCGGGAGGGTTGGTAGGGGCGCTGATCAATCATACTGTATTCTCATGACCGGTGAAAAGCTGTCTTCCGACGCAAGAAAAAGAATGAACACCATGGTTGAAACAGGGGATGGATTTAAAATTGCAGAGGTCGATTTGCAGCTGCGCGGACCAGGAGATATTGAAGGTACTCGTCAAAGCGGACTTATGGAACTGCGGCTTGCCTCTCTTTCGAAAGATCAGGATCTACTTGTGATGGCAAGAAAGGCCGCATCAGAAATCCTAGAGCAGGATCCGAATTTGGAGAAGCCGGAAAATTCTTTTATCGCAGCATTCATCAAACTTAATTATGGGCACAATACTGACTGGAGCCGCATCAGCTGAACATTCATCTGATAATTTGTTTCCTGACTCAGGAACCCTGCGAAGGCTGATTCATGAATCCGGAAATGCTGTTATTCTGACCGATAATAATGTTGCTGAACACTGTCTCGATCTTTTCTATCAATGGATCCCAGAAGCTTCTGCACTTAAGGTTATAAAAGTAGAGGCCGGTGAATCCTCTAAAACATTTAAAATCCTTGAACTTGTTCTTGAATTTTTGACAGATTGCTTATTCGATCGTCATTCCCTACTAATATGTCTTGGTGGAGGTATGGTGACAGATCTTGGTGGTTTTGCTGCTTCAGTTTATAAACGAGGGATTCCCTGTGCTTATGTCCCCACTTCACTAATGGCAATGATAGATGCTGCCTGGGGTGGCAAAACGGCAATTGACTTTGAAAACAAGAAGAATATAATCGGAACCTTTAATTTTCAAATACCGGTATTCCTCAATACTATTTTTTTAAATACCCTCCCCGAACGGCGAATTCGGGAAGCGCTCGCTGAA
>JBEGML010000163.1:0-9421 GCA_041183145.1 Bacteroidota bacterium
GTCATATCACAAATACCATCCATATAAATACCGGGTTCAAGCGCCTCATAACTCAGGCCAATAATACGTGCGTCCCAGTCTGTACATTCACGGATTGCCCGAATAACCGCTACACCGGGCCCCGGACTGTCAATTGCATTAAGTCCTGTTACAGCAACAGTAACTTTTCTTTTTTTTATCGACATGATTTAATCAGGAATCAAGCAGATTATTATCACGCAACTGCATCATAAGATCATCAAAATCTTTATCGAGACTAATTTTTTCCACTTCGTATGTGTTCAGTAATTGTTTTTTGATTTCCTCAGGTGACTTTCCTTCTCGTAACAAGGCTATCATTTCAGAGGCTACAGGATTTGCGGAGAAGGAATCACCTGTGGAGGGATTAAAAATAAATCCGGTTTCGCTGAGTGCGAGATTTTTTTTGAGTGGCATAAATGGGTTTTAGGGTTAGACAGTCAATCAGATCATTGGTTTAATCTTCCTGAAACGGAAAATGATTATGAGGTGGTGGTGGTGGACCCCGGCGGAGAGTTCTTCTGACAAGTTCTTCAACAAACGAATCAAATTCTTTCTTCTGTTGGGGATTGTTACATAATTCTCTGATGTATTGAAAATATTGAAGCGTAACAAGATCAAGACGTACATGCATAGTACCAATCTGATGCAACAGGGAGTCGCGCTCATTATTTTTCAGAAGACCATAAGCACCATTAATGAAAAGTAAATTCTTAAGCAAATCGAGGCTATCTCTTATTTCATCTCTTTCTCTTCTCTGTTGAATAAATTCCTGTAGCCTTAAACGTTGCTGAGGGTCTAATTGAAGGCGATCAGAAATGAACTCTGCCATATGACGATCATGAGCCCAGCCTTTATGTGGGTGGGGGGGATGTCTGTCTTTATCTTTGAGCAAATAGAAAGTTAGTAGCAGCAGGTTTGCTGATAGCAGAACAAAGGCCAGGGCAATCCAAAGGTTATTTTTCATTTATTACCAGGAATAGGAATAAGTATCGGATGAAAACAATAGTGAAGCCTCCGACAAATGATCTGCTGTATCATTACCCTGAAGCTCACTTCGCCAAATAAACCCCAGCGAAGCGAGGTGAATAATCAAAACGCCCAGTGCAAAATACTTCCAGATGAATGCAGCATGGCCAGACTTAGTCATAAGGTCAGCTTGCATAGCACGCGAAACAGTTCTGGTTTCAAGCCAATCAGGCGGACTAACTGATTTAATTGCTTTAAGAACTGACAAATCAGGGGAGTTTTGTTCCATATAATTTAATTAGATGCAGGTTTAAAAAATATCCTTCGGCTTATCAGAAAAAAAATTTCTGCCAAAGCCTCGACTTTATTATCATTGCGAAATGAGATTTTTACTTATACTGATTTTTATTGGGGCAAAAGGCTATGCTACTGATATAAAACGCGATGTTTTACGTGTTTTCCATTGGACCGATTTTGAAAGCTCTGTATCAGAACAAGGCTGGTTATTATCGGTGTATCTGGATGATGAACAAAAAATTAGTATGGAGCTTGTAGATACAAAACAAAAGATAGAGTATAAATTGAGTCCCGAATGCAGGAATGATTCACTTATTGGAATTAACATTGACAAGAACCTACAAATACGGTTAAAAGCTACAGGCGAGCAAGATAAGTCGGTGTTCAGCGGATTTATGAAAAACGAGTCCGTAAAAATCAATTTAAGTTTTCATTTTCGCAGCCGTTCTTCAGGTGAATTGGAAAACCGCTATTTCAGACTCTATGGTAGCGACTCTGAAATTGAAGCATTCGCGATTAAAATTCAGCAATCCATCATAGAGGACGACAGGGTATGGCTAAGCACTGCAATTCAATATCCCATGAATATTGAGGTCAATACAGGCAACATTTTATTTATTCAAACGCGGCAGCAGTTTATGGAGTCTTTTAATAAAATTTTCGATCCTGCTTTCAAAGATAAAATATTGGGGTGCTGCAGTATAAATATGAAAAGTGACGAATTGGGAGTGGATATGGGTAAAGGGTGGATAAAAATCAATAACACAAAAAAATCTACTGAAAAGAAACATCAGCTAATCATCACACAAATACGCAAGAGTTAGTTACTCTTTTAGAATTTTTCGAAGATTTGCCATTGCACGGGAAATCAACGATTCCAGTGCCGATACCGATACATTCATGATTACCGAGGCCTCTTTGTAACTGAGTTCTTCATACCTGAGCAACAAAACGGCGTCTCTCTGTGCCGGTGATAATTGATGAATTGCTTTTAAGAGCCGTGTAGCCCTTTCTTTATTTTCATAAGAAATTCCCGGGTGTTCCCATTGAACCAATTCAGGCTTTGTAGATTTCTCTGATGAAAATAGATTTTCAAAAAATGCAAATCTTCTGGCAGAGTTCTGTCTGCGTTTTTCCATTCTGCAATAATTCAGTGCAACAGCATAAATCCATGTATGAAGCTGAGATTCTGATCTATAGGAAGAAATGGAGGAAAACACCCTCAAAAAAATCTCTTGTGTTGCATCTAAAGCATCCTCATCTACCGGGAAAAAACCGAGAGCAAGATGATAGATTCTGACATGAAATAACTGATATAACTTACGAAATCCTATCTCTTCACGATTCTGACATTGACGAAGCATGATTTGTTCATCATTTGCATCCATGATAAATCAATTATGAAGATGATGTTTATGATCGGGAAGCAGCGTGGCCAGCGACCAGGGTAATTGCCTGCTCTGAACTCCCATCCTCGCAGCGCAATTACTGACAGAACAGATACTACAGGAATGAGGTGGCAAACAGGGATCTGAATGAATAAAGAACTCTACCTCGCTGCCTAAAGATTCCCGAACTGCAGATTCTAGTTCAACTACAAGTTTATGAGACTGTTCAAGATTAAGATAATAAGGGAGTGTAACATGGGCATCTACATGCATGCGCGGACCAAATTTTAAAATCCTCAGATTGTGTATATCAATCCATTCATCTTTTCTACGGATGTTAAGAATATCTACAAGTGCATTAAGCTTTCCCTCATCGGCCTTATCGATAAGATTACGCACGGAATCTCTGACTATCCGGTAGCCCTCAAAAAATATCAAGAGACCAAATAAAATGGCCATAAGACTGTCAATCCAAACAAATCCGGTGAGGTGCATCAACAAAAGTCCCGCGAAAAGTCCTATACTGCTCCAGGTATCTGCCTGCAAATGCTTTCCATCAGCAATCATGACTGCAGAATGCCGCATTTTACCGTTTGTAATAAGGAAACGACCAAGAAAGAAATTAACTGTTCCGCAAATCATTGAAAGGCCAGCGCCTAAGAGTGTTTCTTTTATTTCAGGCGGATCTAAAAATCCACGGATACCGATAAAAATCATGTAAGCACCTGCAAAAAAAACGAGTGCTCCTTCAAAACCTGCACTCAGATATTCCATCTTACCGTGACCATAAGGATGATCGTGATCTTTAGGTTTGGAAGAGTAACTGATACTGTAAAGTGCAAACGCACCTGCTACTATATTAATTACTGATTCCAGAGCATCTGATAATACCGCGTCAGAACCTGTGATGTACCAAGCAAAAAATTTTATGCCCATGAGCATAACACTCATGCAAAGCGTAAAAGTCATAATAAAAACAGGTCCATTATTTTTCATGTTAAAAATTTAATTACCTGCAGCAGTCCCGTAAAGGCTATGATGATTAACACTACTGAACGAAATGTTCCTGCTGAAAATTTTGAGAGTAATATTTTACCTGTATAAGAGCCGAAATAAGCCACTAGAACGAGCGACAAAAAAATGGGCCACATAGAAAAATCCATATAATCCTGATATAGATATATTAAGGTGCGGCTAAAATCTACGCCAAAGTCAATAGCGGCAGAGGTTGCGATAAAGGTGTTTTTTTCAAGATTAAAAGCGGCAAGGGTCAGACCTCGTATTGCACCACCTGTGCCTATCATGCCGGCAAGGAATCCGGCAAGTGCGCCACCAGAAATTGCATATTGCGGTTTATCAGGAAGTAAAAATGAGGGCTTGAAAACCATGAGCAGACTAAAGATAAGAAGGAAAAATCCAAGAATGAATTCAGCATATTCAAACCTGACAAATGAGCTGATTCTTGCACCTGCTATAACCATCAATACAGAAGGTAGTCCTATGAGCAAAAGCAATCTGTAATTGAGGCCTTGCCGGAATAAAATTAGCTTAGAGATATTACTGAAAACATGCATTAGGGCAGTTATGCCCAGAACAGTTTTAAAATCATAGAAAAGACCTGCAAGGGGCACCAAAAGCATAGAGGAACCAAAGCCGCCCAGTGTACCTGCAATTTCAGCAAGATATGCGAGCAACAGAAATAAGATTTCAGTCATCAGATTTCAAAAGTCTCTGCATCTTCGGGCATCACAACATCTTTAAAATCTCTTTTTCTAAGATAGGCTGAAAAAGCGGTTTGTGATTCAGGCTCACCATGTACAAGAAATATTTTCTGCAATTTTTTTCTGTCGAGTGGATCAAGCCATTCACCAAGCTCAGCATAATCTGCATGTGCTGAGAAGGTATTAATGACCTCCACACTGATACGAACCTGATGTGTCTTGCCAAAAATATTAACCTGCTTCTCCCCTTCCATGAGTCTTCTTCCGAGAGTGCCAGGCGGGCAATAACCCACTATGAGCAAGGTGCATGATTCATCACCGATGTGATGTTTAAGGTGGTGCTTTATCCTCCCGGCCTCCATCATTCCGGATGCCGAAATTATAATTGCCGGCCCATGAAGCGAGTTCAGTCTTAGTGAGTCTTCGTGCTGACGTATGTACTGAAGCTGATTAAATCCAAAGGGGTCTTCATTGTGCTTCATATATTCCCTTACCTCATCGTTCAAAGCCTCGGGGTGACGGCGAAGGATTTCAGTTGCATTTGTACTCAGCGGGCTATCAACATAAACAGGAACAGAAGGCAGCAGGCCCTGATCCTGAAGTCTGTCAAGACAATAAACTATCTCCTGAGTTCTCCCGAGGGAAAAGGCCGGAATCAATAACTTGCCTTTATGGTGTATGCAAGTATGTCTGACAATTTCAAGCAGACGAAGAGATGCGTTGTCATTGCTTTCGTGCAGTCGGTTTCCATAGGTAGATTCACAAATCAAAAAATCGCAGGGAGGAAGAGGCTCCGGATCTTTAAGAAGCAAATCTGTTTTTCTTCCCACATCGCCGGTAAAAACCAAACTGAAAGATTTTTTTTCTTCAATAACCTCCATATAAACAAAAGCGCTTCCAAGAATATGGCCTGCATCATGAAAGCGAAAAGAGAAAGTATGATCAAAAAGTGAGACGGTCTGCCCGTAAGGAATCACTATCATAAGTGACAGACATTTGATCACATCAGTCATTTCATACAGTGGCTTCAGAAGTTCGCGCCCCTGCTGATTACGTTTGCGATTGAGATAAGCTATATCGGCTTCCTGAATACGTGCACTATCCGCGAGCATTACTTCCAGCAGGTCTTTGGTTGCGGGCGTACAATAAATTGGGCCGTTAAAACCCTGCTTTACAAGATTTGGCAGATTACCTGAATGATCAATGTGCGCATGACTTAATATTACAGTGTCAAGGCTTAGAGGATCGAAACCAAGATGTCTGTTGTGCGAGTCATTTTCAGAACCCTTCTGCTGAACAAGTCCGCAATCAAGCAAGACCTTCTTATTATTGGCAAGAGTCAATAGATGCTTGCTTCCGGTGACCATTCTGGCCGCTCCGAGAAATTGAATTTTCATAGGGTTTCGTCAAAAGTACGGTTTAACATTAATAGTGAAAATCTGATAAATATCATTTTTAAACTTGAGTCTCATCATTGTTTCGGGGGTGACAGACAAGATAATTTTGTCTCATCAAAAACAAATTATATGTCACTGGTCAGAACCAATCATTTTTCCTTACCGTCAGTATTTTCCGATTTCTTCGATACTGACCGGTTTTTCAGCCAAAATCCGTTCTTGTCTGAAAAGGAGCTGCAGATTCCTGCAGTAAATGTAACAGAAACCGACAAAGCTTACAAGCTTGAGTTAGCAGTTCCTGGTTACAGAAAAGAAGAAATCAAAGTTCAGGTGGAGCAGGATGTTCTCAACATCAGTGCCGAGAAGCAGGAGGAAAGAAAGGAGAGCCATGATAAATTTACGCGGCGTGAGTTTTCGTATGGTTCTTTTGCTCGCTCCTTTCAATTGCCGAAGGGCACCTTGCATGACAAAATAAGTGCAAAGTACGAGAACGGCATCATGCTACTCGATATTCCTAAAAGCAATGTCAAGATTAGCAGTGAGCGCAAGCAAATCCTGATTGCGTAATTACGCGGTCCGCCGGAACGAGCCGGGCAGGCAATAAAAGTCTGTCCGGCTTTCTTTATTACGGAACGACAATTGAATTTAAAAATTGCAAATGATTGCCGGATACGGAATTATTATTTAAACACCGGCAGCATCAGGAAACGATACCCTGAAGTGCATATCTTTTTCCGGGCAAACTTCTTATAATGCCTCTGAATTCAAGCTGAAGCAACAGGGCGTTGATTTCTGAAGGCAGCATTTCCATTTTATAACAGATATCGTCTATCTGAAGTGAACCCGAAGTCAGCACATCCACCAGATGCTGTTCTCTTTCACCAAGATCAAATGGCAACTGAATCTGTATTTCTTTTTGAATCCCCTTTGACCAATTAAGCTGATATACAATATCTGAAGCAGATTCTACCAAAGCGGCCTTGTTTACCTTAATAAGTCTGTTGCATCCCTCTGAAAATTTATCTCCTGATCTCCCGGGCACAGCCATAACATCGCGGGAATAAGAGCTTGCTATTTCAGCCGTTATCAGAGCGCCGCCGGTAACTGCAGCTTCTACAACAAGCACAGCATCACAAATGCCTGCAACTATGCGATTTCTGGCAGGGAAATTTTCTTTATCAGGTTTGGTTCCTGAGCGAAAACCTGTTAAAAGCCCTCCTGCTGACAACATTTTCTCAGCAAGTGAGAGATGGTTGGGCGGATAAATTTTATCAAGCCCATGTCCTAAAACACCGATGGTGGGGAGTTGATGATGAAGCGCGGAACGATGCGCCTCTGCATCAATGCCTATGGCCAATCCGCTTACAATAAGGGGTTGAAAAGGCGAGAGATCCCGAACAATCTGGTGACAAAGACCCAGGCCGTATTCAGTAGCTTTTCTTGTTCCTACAATACCCAGAACATAGCGTGAATTCAAATAATTATGTCCTCTGAAAAAAAGAAGATTGGGAGCATCACTGCAATGCCGGAGTCGTGCAGGATAATCAGAGTCAGAATACATCAGAACTTCCACTTTATTTTTCTGTATGTACTTCATCTCCAGTTCAGCCTGAGCACGAATGCCACCCATCAGAGCGCGGGCCGCAATAATTTTCTGTCCGGCTGCTTTAAGCAACTCAAGTGAAGCCGGTCTTTCTTTGAAAACCTGAACTGCTGAACCACAGGCGGAAATCAATCGGCGTGCTGAAGAGGGACCAATTCCGGGAATCGCAGCAAGCGACATTTGAGCTAAAATTTCATCATCACGCATCATACAAAAATATTTAGGCCAAGTGCCTTTATTCGGTAGGAAACGGATAATTAACCAATGGTAAACCCAATTTTTCTTTTTTAACCTTTGGTAAAAATCCTGTCTAATTGGCGGCCTAGTGCTTTATTCTAACTAAATCAGACCAAACTATACACCAAAACCATCACTCATCATGAAACAAAAACTGAAATCAGATGCCTGATAATTATTGAAATTTGTTGTACAATTAAAAATAAATATTACTTTCGTTAGGTGCTAAGAGAAATTCTCAAAATATCAATTGGTTCATTCGTGCTACTTTTTTGTGCAGGCGGATGTGTAAGCATGAAGTCAGGGGAGTTCATACCCACAGATGGGAAAATCCAATGGATTGCATCAGACGGGAAAATGAACCTGATGCTTTTCGGAGACTACGAGCAGATAAAAGACCAAAGAAATTTCCGTATCGCTCATAATTGCCAAAAAACTTACCGCGAGATCACCTTGCTTCAGGCTCAAAAAACCAGCGAACCGGGAATTGGTCTAATAATCAAGCAAAGCAGACTAAATATGCTTGCCTATTCAGCCGGTATGAGCCTGATAAAAGACACCGCCTTTGTATCCCAAAACAACATTAACTTCAGAATGCAGGTTATTCACAGCACATCTAAACAAGGTCCGCTGACAGAGCTGCGTTATATATGGGAGGACCAGCCAATGGGTGTTCAGTTTCATTTTTGGTCTAAAAGAGAAAACCAGGAAACGCTCTTCAAGGAGGCCGAAGGAATGATGAATAGCTTTTCTAATCGCTGAAAAAAGTAAGAACATTACTTCCCGGCAGGATTTTCTAAAAACTATACGGATCTATTTACCAAGAATTTTTTGTTCCAAGACCTGTGCTGAAACTACTCCGGACTGTCTCCATTTTATTTCACCATTCTGAAAAATAATCAAGGTAGGCACTCCCTGAACCTGATACATTCCGGCAGCTTCAGGATTTTTGTCTACATCAACCTTAAGAATCGTAACCCTATCCTGCAATCTTGACTTAAGTTCACTCAGTATCGGCGCCATCATTTTACAGGGGCCACACCAATCAGCATAAAAATCAACCAGCACTGGCTTTTCTGATTGAATGATTTCATGAAATTTCATAAGGAGATTCTAAATAATTATTGAATAGCTTACTTCTTCATAGCAGCATTCACACTGCTCCATCCACCTCCATTCAGACATTCAACTCCCTTGCTTTTTAAAAAATCTGTAGCCTGACTGCTGCGCATACCCGAGGCACAGCAAAGAACAACAGGCCCTTTCAAAGATTTTATTCTTTCAATACTGTCAGGAATTTTGTTGAGCGGAATATTGAGTGAACCCGGCACATGACCGCCGGAAAACTCTCCAGGACTGCGCACATCAACAATTGAAGAACCATTTAAAAGAGCCTCAGACAGTGCTTTTCCTGAAGCACCAAGGCCAAAAAGATTAGAGAAAATACCCATGATGTTTTTTTTGGTGAATACTGTTGCTTCAAAAATTACACTTACACTTTTCGATACATTCCAAAATAGCTATAAGATTCTTCTCTTTCAGGCCGTATCTCACCGATGTGCCAACACGCTTTGAAGAGAGCAAACCCTTTAGCTTCATATTGCTCAAATGATGCGATAAAAGACTTTGTTCACAAAACGTTTTTTCACCAATCTCTGTAACGCTCATTTCACCATACCGGTGCAAAAGAGCTATTACCATAAGCCTTGTCGGATGCGCAATGGTTTTGAGTATGAAAGCAGATTGTTCTAATTTCTTTAGCTTCAAATTCACATCACAAATATATGAACA
>JBEGML010000164.1:0-2663 GCA_041183145.1 Bacteroidota bacterium
GTATATGATACGGCAAGGGAACTATTTTCTCAACGGATTCCCGCTTTTTGTCTGGCTTTACTACTATATCTACATCAAAAGCCGCGGAAACCCCGAGCTTGAAGAAGATAAAACAAACAACCAAATCAATAAAGAACTGACAATTGTGCGGAATTAACGGAATAACCGGGATCTACGATAAGGCACTTACAGAGAAACGCCTGAAAGCAATGAACCAAGCGCTGGCCCACCGCGGGCCGGATGATGAAGGGGTTTTCAGCGATGATTTTTGCGGACTTGCCCAAAGACGACTTTCCATTATTGATCTGTCTCAAGGCGGGCATCAGCCCATGAGCACAGCCGACGGACGACTTACCATAGCCTTCAATGGAGAGATTTACAATTTCAAAGAATTACGTTTTGAGCTGGAGCGGGTAAAACAGGGCGACCAGCAAGCAGCATACAACTTCAAAACCAACTCAGATACCGAGGTCATACTGGCTGCCTACCTGCGTTGGGGAGCCGATTGCCTGAATCATTTCAATGGAATGTTTGCCTTTGCCATCTGGGACAAACAGAAGCGCGAAGTATTTATTGCCCGAGACAGACTTGGTATTAAGCCCCTATACTTTCATCATACGGGTAAAGAAATTGTATTCTCATCAGAAATTCGTGCCCTGCTTGCCTCAGGCCTGCTGAAAGCAAAAATATCGAATGAAGCCCTGAGCGACTATCTGGCATATCAAACTGTGCACGCACCAAACAGCATCCTCAGCGATGTTGAGATGCTGATGCCCGGGCAAAAAATGCTCATCAGCAACGGCAACGAATTATTAATAGAAACCTGGTGGAAGCTTTCAGATTTCAAACCTCATGCAGGAAACGAAATTTCACTTCCTGAAGCCCAAAAAGAAGTCAGGCAACTCCTGCTTAAAAGTGTAGAGAGACGACTTGTTTCAGATGTGCCATTCGGAGCTTTTCTTTCAGGTGGAATTGACAGCAGCGCTATTGTAGGTCTAATGACTGAAGTGGCTCCGGGAAGGGTGAAAACCTTCTCCGTCACCTTTGATGACGAAGAGTTCAGTGAAGCACGCTTTGCAAGAATGGTTGCTGAAAAATTCAAAACAGAGCACCATGAAATAAAACTCAGACCTGAAGATTTTCGTGATGACCTTATTGATGCTCTTAATGCCATGGATCATCCTTCCGGAGATGGACCTAATACCTATGTGGTCTCTAAAGCCACAAAAAATGCCGGCATTACCATGGCACTTTCCGGGCTTGGAGGCGATGAACTTTTTGCAGGTTACAGCATTTTTAAACGAATGCTGAAATTTCAGAAATTAAGGTGGCTTGGTATTATTCCCGGCCCAATAAGAGCGCTGCCTGCACTGGCACTCAAAACACTTCGTCCGGGTATTGCTGCTGACAAAATATTTGAACTCTTGTCATTGCCGAACCCCAATCTTGCAGCTGCTTATAAACTCAACAGAAAGCTACTCTCCACTCAACTGCAAAACGAATATTTCCCGCCATCGGCAGACCTAAAAAATACCGTAGAACAAATTGTATCTGCCTATAAAATTGCTCCCGGAGGAATTCTCACCTGGGTTAGTCAGGCTGAGATAAGCACCTACATGCAAAATGTGCTCTTGCGTGATACGGATCAAATGAGCATGGCGCATGCACTGGAGGTGCGTGTGCCCTTTCTCGACTATAAGCTCGTTGAATACGTACTGCAGCTGCCCGATCATATTAAGAATCCAATCACACCAAAAAAATTATTGGTAGATTCACTTGGAGATTTGCTGCCCGCAGATATTGTTAACCGACCGAAAATGGGCTTCACCCTGCCCTGGAATAACTGGATGAGGAACGACCTCAGAAGCCTCTGCGAAGAAAAACTGAAGAACCTTGCTCAACGTGGCATACTGAACGAAAAGGCTCTCAATGCCCAATGGAATCGTTTTTTAAAAGGCGATCCTACCGTCTCATGGTCAAGGATTTGGTATCTTGTAGTTCTGGCATACTGGCTCGACAAAAATCATATTGATGGCTGAACGGAAAAAAATTCTTGTTTTTATTGACTGGTTTCTTCCCGGATACAAGGCGGGCGGACCGATTCGCTCATGCGCCAATCTTATTGATCACCTGTGGGAGAAATTTGAATTCTGTGTTGTTACACGTAACACCGATTATTTTGATCCTCTTCCCTATCCCGGTATTGCCACAAATTGCTGGATAGACATGGCAGGTAAATACAAAGTCATGTATCTCAGTGAAAATCAAATTAACGCTGAAAACTTCAGTGAATTGCTCGACAGTGAAAGCTGGGATTCCGTTTATCTGAATAGTTTTTTCAGTCCTCTTTTTGCTATTCTTCCCCTGCGCCTTCTTAAGAAAAGACCTGCCCTGAAAGTCATTCTGGCACCGCGTGGTATGCTTGCACCTGCAGCGCTTTCTGTCAAGAAATGGAAGAAGAAGATGTATATGTGGTATGCGCACATTTCAGGATATTATGACAAACTCATTTTTCAGGCAACATCAGAGGAAGAGAGCGCGCACATCCGAAGATTCTTTCCTGAAAATGAAATTCTCTATGCCCCTTCTCTGCCGCGAAAGGTTCATCAGAATATCACAACAGCGGAGCGTGAAGGTCCTCTCAAAATACTCACCGTTAGCAG
>JBEGML010000165.1:0-4316 GCA_041183145.1 Bacteroidota bacterium
AGTCTGTGCGCCAACGGAGCATAAAGATATAGGGTTTCAGACGCTATTTTGAGCTGCTTCTCACCCGCCATACTGTCGAGTGTGCGCATGTTATGCAACCTGTCGGCAAGCTTAATCAGAATAACCCTCACATCCTCCGAAAGTGTTAACAACATCTTCCTGAAGTTCTCTGCCTGCAGAGAGCTGGTTTGATCGAATACTCCGCTGATTTTGGTTAAGCCATCTATAATAGAGGCCACCTTAACCCCGAACATCTGCTTGATGTCATCGAGTGTTATCTCGGTATCCTCAACTACATCATGCAGAAGGGCGCAAACAACCGCCGTTGGTCCAAGCCCAATTTCACTTACTGCAATCTGCGCTACCGCAATAGGATGATAGATATAGGGTTCGCCAGATTTTCTGCGCATTCCCTTGTGAGATTCAAGAGCAAGATCAAATGCTTTCCTGATCTGTTTTTTATCTGCATGATCCGATAGTCGTCTGCAAGACCTCAGTAGTGCCCTGTAGCGCTTGAGGATTTCCCTCTTTTCTTCTTCCAGATTGATGGCGGTGTTTTCCGGCCTTTCCATATTATTGTGGCACTAAAGTAGATAAAATGGGGCATCCTGCAACGCTTCAGCAGGACAATTTACCAACACTAAATTTACCACAACGTGAATAAATTTTTTGTGCCAATTCAAGAATGCTATCCTGAAATTCATTTCCTGATTTACCTCATAATTTTAATAATAAAATGATTCATCCGGAATAGGTTTTCAAGCTCAAGTATTTCTAAATTGCTGTCTATTATTATCAGAACTAAATCCGTCATTAACATAAATTAAGAGAAAATGTTCTTGAATTTTTTAAATGAATTTCATATATTAAAAACATGAATATCAGTATTTTAACTTACTTGGTTTAGGTGTTTATTCCAATTTTCTTTTATTAATTTTGCGCTGTGAGCAAAAGGTTAGAACACTTAACTCAATCAAAAAGACAAACAAGCATACAAAACCCTGCTTTACGGCAAATTTGTAATGCAAATGTTTTTGAATCTAAGTGTTTTCTCCTATCTGCAGGCAGGTACAGCATAACGCTCAAATGCAACATCAGAAGTAACTAAACGAAAACTAATACACATGAACAAAACAACAGGTGGAAAATGTCCGGTAATGCACGGTGCAAACACTGAAACACAAAAGACGGTTACCTCTTGGTGGCCGAATTCCCTCAATCTCGACATCCTGCATCAGCATGATAAAAAAACCAATCCATACGGAGAGGAATTCAACTACCGCGAAGCCTTCAGTAAACTGAACCTTGAAGAACTTAAAAGTGATCTCAAAAAACTCATGACCGAGAGCCAGGAATGGTGGCCCGCAGATTGGGGGCATTACGGTGGTCTGATGATTCGAATGGCCTGGCATGCAGCCGGCACCTATCGTGTTGCCGATGGCCGCGGTGGTTCAAATACTGGCAACCTGCGTTTCGCACCTTTGAACTCATGGCCCGATAACACTAACCTCGATAAGGCTCGCAGGCTTCTCTGGCCCGTGAAAAAGAAATACGGAAATAGCCTATCTTGGGCAGATTTATTCATCCTCGCCGGAAACATGGCCTACGAATCAATGGGTTTTAAAACATTCGGATTTGCAGGTGGGCGTGAGGATATCTGGCATCCTGAAAAAGATATTTTCTGGGGCTCAGAAAAAGAATGGTTAGGCAAAGGACGTTACACCAACCCTGCCGATAGCGAGTCTCTGGAAAATCCCCTTGCTGCCGTTCAAATGGGACTCATATACGTGAATCCTGAAGGCGTTGATGGAAAGCCCGATCCTCTCCGCACAGCCCACGATGTTAGAACTACATTTAAACGAATGGCCATGAACGACGAGGAAACTGTTTCTCTCGCCGCCGGTGGTCATACTGTTGGTAAAGCACATGGCAACGGAAACGCAGGCGCTCTGGGACCAAACCCTGAAGCAGCAGGAATTGAAACACAGGGCTTCGGATGGATGAATCCTGGTGGCAGTGGCCACGGTGAACATGCCGTCACCAGCGGTCTGGAAGGCGCTTGGACAACCACACCCAATAAATGGAACCACACATATTTCCATTTACTGCTCAATTACGAATGGGAGCTCAAAAAGAGTCCTGCCGGTGCCTGGCAGTGGGAACCCATAAACATAAAAGAGGAAGATAAACCATTTGATGCACATGTTCCGGGAGTAAGAAGAAATCCCATCATGACCGATGCTGATATGGCCATGAAAATGGATCCGGAATACAGAAAGATATCTGAGAAGTTTTACCAGGATCCTAAATACTTTGAAGATGTTTTCGCAAGAGCTTGGTTTAAGCTTACCCACCGCGATCTCGGTCCAAAGAGCAGGTACCTAGGGGCTGATGTGCCAAAAGAAGACCTTATCTGGCAAGATCCTATTCCTGCGGTAGAATATAAACTCACTGAAACAGAGATTGATGAGCTCAAGGTCAAAATACTCTCAAGCGGATTGTCTCGCCTGGAGTTGATCAATACAGCATGGGATAGCGCCCGAACATTCAGGTGTTCAGATTATCGTGGCGGTGCAAATGGTGCACGTATCAGACTTGCACCACAAAACAATTGGGAAGGCAATGAGCCACATCGTTTACAAAAGGTGCTCGGCAAGCTTCAAGAAATACAATCAGGGCTATCAAAAAAAGTGAGTTTGGCAGATTTAATCGTTCTTGGCGGTTCTGCAGCTATTGAGCAGGCAGCAGCTGAAGGCGGTGTAAAAATAAAAGTTCCCTTTGCTCCCGGACGAGGAGATGCCACCGAGCAAATGACAGATGCGGAATCTTTTTCCGTTCTCGAGCCTCTGCACGATGGATTCAGAAACTGGCTTAAAAAAGATTATGCAGTTCAGCCCGAAGAGTTGTTGCTGGACAGAACCCAGCTCATGGGATTAACGGCTCCGGAGATGACTGCCTTAATTGGTGGTATGCGCGTATTGGGTACCAATCACGCCGGAACTGCACATGGAGTTTTTACTGAGAAAGTAGGTGTACTCAGCAACGATTTCTTTGTGAACCTCACTGATATGCAATACTTATGGAAGCCCGTTTCAGATAATTTATACTATCTGGTAAACCGCAAAACCAATCAGGTGAAATTCACCGCAACTAGGGTAGATCTGGTATTTGGTTCCAATTCCATACTGCGTGCCTATGCAGAGCTTTATGCTCAAGACGACAATAAAGAGAAGTTTGTAAAAGATTTCGTCCATGCCTGGGTAAAAGTCATGAATTCCGATCGTTACGACCTCAAGAAGTAAGTTATCATAAAACAAAAAAAAGCCCGTGTTACAAAAATTAAACACGGGCTTTTTTTGATTTATATTCCACCGCTTTTTATAAAGATCAAAAGCAACATCTAAGCCCCAATTCACCACCATTACCTTAAGTTTTTACCTTTGTCAAATAATTAATCTACAAAACCCATGAAATTTTTTCACACCCTGTTATTCTCACTTTTTTTCTTTACAACCTTTACATACGCTCAGGCACCCAACAAAATGAGCTATCAGGCTGTTATCAGAAATAGTTCAAATACACTTGTCACCAACTCTGTGGTTGGAATGAGGATAAGTATTTTGCAGACTTCAGCAACGGGAACAGCTGTTTATGTGGAAACACAAAACCCAACCACCAATGCCAATGGCCTCGTCTCTTTGGAAATTGGCGGAGGTACAGCCGTATCGGGCAATTTTGCCAACATCAATTGGGCAAGCGGGCCGTATTTTATTAAAACGGAAACCGACACAACAGGTGGAACCAGTTACACTATTACAGGTACAAGCCAATTGTTGAGTGTGCCGTATGCTTTGTATGCAGCTAATGGAATTAAAAGTATTTCTGCAAGTGGCGATACGCTCTTTTTGAGTAATGGACAAACTTTTGTTGCAGTTGGCAATAGTGGCGGTGCAGGAAATCTTGTTTTACCAGTTATCACTACCAATACCGTTACGGGTATTACTTCCAACTCTGCCACTTTTGGCGGTATCATCAGCAATGCCAATGGAAATCAAATTATGGAACGAGGTATTGTTTATTCAACAACACCAAATCCTACTATCAACTCAAGTAAAATAGTAGTTGGCAGTGGTATTGGAACTTTTGATACTGTCTCTGCTCTAGGTCATCAATACCCTCATCTGTTGAAGCCAAATACCACTTATTATGTGCGCGCTTATGCGGTTACAGAAAACAACATTTCAGCTTATGGCAATGAAGTAAGTTTTACCACGCTATCGGTTGGCCAAACCGGACCCGGGGGCGGACTGGTTTTC
>JBEGML010000166.1:0-8018 GCA_041183145.1 Bacteroidota bacterium
GAATCAGATCAGAGACAACTACGCCAACTGCTATGAGAAAACCTGTTTTAAATCCATGATCCAGACTGTTTTGAATAATAAAAAAAAACACGGTGCCAAGCATAAGGCTTAGTGCGATTCCTGTAAGCAGTCCTTCAAAAAGAGGTTGTAGCATCAAGGTGCAAATCTAAGGCAGGTATACCAAAGAGTAACTGCAAAAACCAAAAAACCGCAAACCTGCCCTTATTACGGTATTATAGAAATCGCAAAATCCTGATAATTTTGCCACGCAGATGAGCGACCTTTTCAGTGGCACTGTAGAAAGCCTTTTGTTTATTGTGACCACCCCCCTGTACTTCATTTTTATAGGGTTGGAAATGCTTTTATCTGCCAGGTACCGGAATGAGCGCTATGCGGTAGCTGATACCAAGGAAAATCTGTTCCTTATGACCGCCAATATTCTGATTGACATCTTTATGCGAATTGCCGGAATGAGTATTCTGATGTTGTGTTTTCAGCACAAATTCTTCCAGATAGAAGTACCATGGCTGTACTGGTTACTTTGCCTTATACTTCAGGATTTTGCTTTCTGGCTGATGCACTACATAGATCACTCAGTTCGTATTTTCTGGGCAGTGCATGTTACCCATCACAGCTCAGAAAAATTTAATCTGACCGTTGGCCTGCGTTCTTCATTGCTAGAGCCTCTTTACCGTTTTATTTACTTTATACCGATTGCACTTTTGGGATTCAAGCCTCAGGATATTTTACTTATGTTTTCAGTAACACAACTGTATGGTATTTTTATTCATACCCAGTATGTAGGTAAACTCGGCATTCTTGAAAATTTTTTTGCCACACCCAGCAACCACAGGGTTCATCACGGGAAAAACATCAAATATCTTGACCGTAACATGGGCATGTTTCTGATTATCTGGGATAAGCTTTTCCGAACATATCAGCAAGAAGAAGAAGAAGTAAGATACGGCCTGACCACTCCATTGAAGGAACGTGATTTGGGAAATGTGATGTTTCATGAATTCAAGGCTATATGGCAGGATGTAAAAAATGCTCCTGACAGCAAATCGAAGTTTATGTATGTTTTTGGTCCACCAGGCTGGAGCCATGACGGAAGAACAAAAACCAGCAAGCAGTTGCGTGAGGAACTCAACGCAGGCAGAGCGCCACGTGAATATGATTAATAACACTCAGCGTGAATTCGCTTGCTTCACCTGAGCATCGACTACCGCTATTGTAACCATATTTACAATCTCACGAACTGAAGAACCGAGCTGCAAAACGTGTACAGACTTTTTCAGACCCAGAAGTACCGGACCAATTGCCTCGGCGACATCAAGCTCCTGAAGGAGTTTATAAGCAATATTTCCGGAAGAAAGATTCGGAAATATCAGGGTATTGGTTGCGCCGAGGGTAAGAGAGGAAAAAGGAAACTTTTCGAGCAATAAATCACGGTTAAGAGCAAAGTTGGCCTGCATTTCACCATCAACAATGATATCGGGATGCTGTTCATGCAGAATACGGACAGCCTCGCGCAGGGTTCTTGTTTCAGCAGTATCTACAGAACCGAAATTGCTGTAACTAAGCATAGCAATACGAGGAACCATGTTGAACTGCCTCACCGCATGTGCCGTCATCAAAGTTATCTTAACAAGCTCTTCGGAAGTAGGGTTACGGTTTACTGTAGTATCAGCAAAAAACAGAGGTCCTCGTTTGGTCATCATGATATACATACCTGCAACCAGTCCGGTTTCAGGCTGTGGCCCGATGATCTGTAATGAGGGGCGAATGGTATCAGGGTATTTTCGTGTAAGTCCTGAAATCATAGCATCAGCCTCACCTGTTTCGACCATCATTGCCCCGAAGAAATTCCTTTCTCTCATGGCCATTCCGGCCTCGTAGATGGTATAACCTCTGCGTTTTCGTTTCTCAAAAAACAGGCCGGCATAATCTTCACGTTTTTGTGCAAGTTCATTACTTCTTACATCAATTACAGGTGTATCACCAAGATCAAGTTTATTCTCCTGGATCAATGTCCTGATACGCGCTACATCACCGAGAAGCACAGGCTTTGCTATACCTTCATCTCTGACAATTTGAGCCGCTTTGAGAATTTTGTAATGATCGGCTTCAGCAAAAACTACGGTTTTAGGATCCTGTTTTGCTCTGATGGTCACATTTTTCATCAGCTTATTGTCAAGCCCTAGACGATTAATCAACTCATTCTCATAGGCGTCCCAATCATTAATAGGCCTTCTTGCAACGCCGGAGTCCATGGCAGCTTTTGCCACAGCAGGTGCTACCTTATAAATTAAACGCGCATCAACTGGTTTTGGGATGATATATTCTTTGCCGAAAGTAAGGTATCTGTTGTTATAGGCCAGCAGGACATTTTCAGGAACGGGCTCTTTTGCCAGACTGGCAATAGCGCGCACCGCGGCGAGCTTCATCTCTTCGTTGATGGCTGTTGCACGCACATCAAGAGCGCCCCGGAATATGTAAGGGAAACCCAGAACATTGTTTACTTGGTTGGGCTGATCACTACGACCGGTAGCCACAATAACATCATGTCTTGAAGCAGCTGCATCGGCATAAGAAATTTCCGGTTCTGGGTTTGCGAGTGCAAATACAATAGGATTTTTGGCCATGGAGCGCACCATATCCTGCGAGACGATATTTCCTTTACTAAGACCGAGGAATACATCAGCATTCACCATTGCTTCGGAGAGGTTGTTGAGTTCCAGTGAAGTAGCAAAAAGTTCCTTTTCAGCAGACAGGCCGGCACGATCTTTACGTATTACACCTGAGCTATCCAGCATGATGATATTCTCTTTTCTGGCTCCGAGAGCGAGATAAATTTTGGTACAAGAAATTGCTGAGGCTCCAGCACCGTTTACAACAATACGCACATCAGCAATATTTTTTTTCACCAATTCCAAAGCATTAATGAGTGCAGCACCGGTGATGATAGCTGTGCCATGCTGATCATCATGCATCACAGGAATATCAAGCTCCTCCTTTAATCTCCTTTCAATTTCAAAGCATTCAGGAGCCTTAATGTCTTCAAGGTTAATACCACCGAATGTTGGAGAAATTGCCTTGACTGTTTTTACAAATCCTTCTACATCAGAAGCATCTACCTCAATATCGAAGACATCAATATCTGCATAGATTTTAAAGAGCAATCCCTTGCCCTCCATTACGGGCTTAGAAGCTGCTGGCCCAATATTTCCCAAACCAAGCACTGCAGTACCGTTACTGATTACTGCCACCAGATTCCCCTTTGCCGTATACTTATAAACATCCTGAGGATTATCTGCTATTGCCAGACATGGTTCAGCAACACCAGGAGAATAGGCAAGACTTAAATCACGTTGTGAATTGTAGGGCTTAGTGGGTACCACTTCTATCTTCCCCGGACGACCGGAAGCGTGGTAATCCAGTGCGTCTTTGGAATTGATTTTTTTCATTCTGCAGCTATAAGAAAGCAAAGATAAAAGGAAAGGAGTAAAAGAAACATTTAACAAGCGGGTATGTTGAATTTTAGGAAACTCAAAAAATCCTAGCAAAAAAAAATTACCTTACAGGCATGAAAACAATAACTGGCAGAGGCCTGATTTTATTTCTGCAACTATTTCTGACTTACACGCTTCAGGGGCAAGGTGCAATAAACATTAATGAAGAAGAATTGCTCTACAAGTTAATTCAGGAGGAGATATCATTCGAAAACAAGGTATTGGTATTACTACAATTTGAAAGAAACATAAGTCGAAAAGACAGATTAATGCTAAAAGAACGAGGTGTTGAACTTCAGGAATTTTTGCGTTCAGATACAGCGTATCTAGCCGTTGTAAACAAGTCCATCCTGCCGAATGCGTTGAATGAATTCTTGCCTTTTTCTGTTAAGAAACATGAAACCATCAATAAAATTTCCAGCAATCTGCGAGAAGCATTAAGGCTACGGTCATTTCCTGATTATGCTTTCCGAACAGATGGGAAAATAAAAATAACACTGCGGTATCTGAAAGGATTTTCAACTGAGGGAATTAAAAATTTTCTCACTGAAAAAGGTGTTGAAATTGAATATGCGGGTGATAAATCACGCAGGATTACCTGTTGGATAAACCCGCAAAAAACAGAGAAATTAATGGAGGCGGCTTTTGTTCTTAGTGCTGAATTAGCGGCAGCGAAGCCTGTTCCTGAATATGATAGGGATCGAAGTAATCACAGGGCGAATTTTCTCTCACAGGATTTTTCTGCAGGCTATTCCTATAAAGGAGATGGAATAAAAGTAATGTTGCAGGATGACGGGCTAATTGGGCCGCATATTGATTATACTGGCCGCATATCAGATCAGTATTTATCATTCAACAATGGAGATCACGGCGATCATTGTGCGGGAATTCTGATGGGAGCCGGTAACAAGGATCCTTTAACGAAAGGGATGGCATGGGGATCTGATATTTTTGTTTATGGTGCTGGCGGATATCAGGGATTCGATAGCATCTACACTCATTACTTCAGTAAAAATATTACCATAAGCAGCACCAGCTATGCAGACGGTTGCAATGCAGGATATACAAGTCTTGCGGCGAGCTTGGATGAGCAGATAAACGATTTACCTCTGCTGATGCATGTTTTTTCTGCAGGCAATGCCGGTACACAAGACTGTAACTACGGAGCAGGTGCAGGATGGGGTAACATTACAGGAGGTCACAAGCACTCAAAAAACAGTATTGCAGTGGGTAATCTTGATCATCTTGACAATCTTGCCTCATCATCGAGCAGAGGGCCGGTTCATGACGGCAGGCTTAAACCTGAGGTATGTGCAGTGGGTACATCGGTTTACTCCACAATTGACAGTCATAATTACGATACAAAAACAGGAACATCTATGGCTTGCCCGGGAGTGGCAGGTGCTCTGGCCATGCTCAGCGAAGCATATCTTGACCAGCATGGAACACTACCTCATTCGTCTTTACTGAAAGCTATGCTGATGAACACCGCAGATGATTTGGGTAACACAGGGCCTGACTATAAATTCGGATACGGAAGAATAAATGGAAGAAAAATGTTGCAGCCTGTTCTTGAACAACGTTTTATAATCGATTCGGTTTCAACAGGACAAACCAATATTCATCAGATTTTTATTCCATCAGGTCTGCAACAAGTTAAAGTCATGATATGCTGGAATGACTATCCGGCTGCTGAAGCTGCAAATATTGCCCTCATCAACGATCTGGATTTGACTATACAAAATCCCTCAGGCTTTACGCAACTTCCATTGGTTTTGAATCCCACACCAGACCCATTGCTTCTGAATTCAACAGCGATACCCGGAACCGACCATCTCAACAATCACGAACAGGCAATATTGGATTTTCCACAGGCCGGAAATTATCAGATTCATGTAAACGGTTTGGACATACCCTTCGGTCCGCAAACCTATTCCCTAACCTGGTATTTTGAAGAGCTAAAAGAACTTGTTCTCACCTATCCTAATGGGGGTGAAGCATACGCGCCCGGAGAAAACATTAACCTTCGCTGGGATGCATCAGCAGACACGCAAAGTTTTGCATTGTCATACTCTGTTGACAGCGGACAAACATGGACAGATATAAATACAACAGTATCTCCTGCCCTACGTTCAGTTAATTTTCAAATACCTGCACTTGCGAATGCAAAGAGCATGAAAGTTAAAATTGAACGTGGAGCCTTTACTGATGAATCAGACAGAGGGTTTAATGTACTTGGGATTCCACAAAATTTACAGATTTTATGGACATGTCCGGACAGCCTTTTGCTTAAATGGACTGCAGTAAACGGAGCATCAGACTACGATATCTTTATGCTTGGCAATAAGTATATGGACTCTGTGGGAACTACACAGGCCGACAGTTTTATTATCAGAAATATCAATGCTATAAACAATCAGTATTGGTTATCTGTACGAGCCCGAACATCAGATGGAATAGCCGGAAGAAGAGCAAATGCCATACAAAGTAATATCTCAAATTTTTGTCCGGTGAATACAGATGTTGAGGTCACAGAAATTCAAAGCCCATCAGGTCCGTACCATACTTGTATGAATATAAGCGAAGCGCCTGTCAGAATTGCAATAATAAATAAGGGTCTCAGAAATATCAGTCAGATTCCTTTGTTTTATTCAGTTGATTCAGGACCGGCTTACAGTGCCACAGTGAATGACACACTTGCATTTATGCAGAGCTTGGTATTCAGCTTCACTGCCGGTATGAACATCAGCAATCCGGGGAATTATATACTCAGGGTGTGGACCTCATTACCCGGCGACAGTAACTCAGACAACGACACTTTACTAATGATTGTAAGACAGATTCAGTCAGCCATTGTATCACCACCGTGGATTGAGAATTTTGAAAACTCCGGACTTTGCAGCACTGCTCCTGATTGCGGACTGTCAGAGTGTTTGCTGAATAACGGAATGTTGAATGCATTAAACGGCCTGGAGGATGATACAGACTGGAGAATTAATTCAGGTGCTACTCCAACATCTAATACCGGTCCGGCACAGGATTATTTACCGGGCACAGCAACTGGAAAATATCTCTACATGGAGGCCAGCGGCATTTGTACAGAAAAAGAAGCGGTGTTATTAAGCCCGTGTATCGATTTGAGCAATTTCAGTAATCCACGCCTGACCTTTTCCTATCACATGTATGGCAGCGAAATTGGAGATTTAAGCATAGATATTTTTGCAAATGGCAACTGGATTAATTCTGTTTTTTTCAGAACGGGAAATCAGGGTACGGACTGGGAAGTCATGAACATACCTTTAAGCGCTTACAGCGGGCAGACTATTATTATCAGGTTCAGAGGCAGCACAGCAGGCGGTGAGTCAGGAGATATGGCGATAGATGGAATAATGATAGGTAATGTTTCAGGAATGGATGAAATTTCGGACTTGCCTTTGAGAATTGTTCCCAATCCGGGGCGTGATAAGTTTTTCGTATTTCCACCTGCCGAAATCTCAGAAGAATTTACATTAAAACTATTCACTGCTGAGGGCAAGTGTGTGTTGAATCAAAATATTAGTAAGCACGATGCAGGAAAAAGTATAGAAATTAATACCGGCGAATTCACAGCCGGAATTTACCTGATAAGCCTGGGTGACGGACATCTTCAATTAAGAGAAAAACTAATCATACAGCCATAAGAAATTTGTTTATTTTTGGTAAAACGAACTTTATGAGAAAATTGCTCACTACACTTTTTTTATGTCTTTGCTTAGGGGCCTACAGTCAGGTTACCCTCAACAGTCTTTCATTTGATGGAATTGACGATGAAGTAGTAGTGCCGGGAGCATCATCACTCATCAGTGGTGCCGGTGGATTGTCTATGGCCTTTTGGGTATATCCCAAAAATTCACCTTCAGGATTTCCTGATTTTGATGGAATGGCAGGATTCAGAAACAATATTGATGCTGACTTTTATGTACTGCAACTCAGTGCCAACAGTATAGAAGCGAGATTCAGACCTTCATCGGGACTTGCTACCGACATAACCTTTTCAGGTTTACAAATCAATCAATGGCAGCATATTGCATTTACATACAATGGATCTGAGCTAAAATTCTACCACAATGGCACTTTGAGTTCCAGTATTCCCGCAAGCGGAGTTATTGCCAACTCAGGCACTGACCTCGTTTTAGGAAATTTATACTACCAGGGCACAGCATTCAATTATGAGGGCCATCTGGATGAATTTATGCTGCTGGACAGAGAACTTAGTGCAACAGAAATTTCTTGTATAGCAGTTGGAAATACAGACACCAGCATGGCAGGATTGAAGTTATTTTACAATATGAATCAAGGACTGCCTGGAGGACTAAATACAGGCACAGACAGCCTTATAGGATTGAACTCACAGATTCCGGGAACTTTAAACAACTTCGCACTAAGTGATACTGTTTCAAACTGGGTAGATGGAATTGTCAATGTTAACTTCGTGCAGGGCGATGCATGTACAGGAAGCTTCTATAC
>JBEGML010000167.1:0-11708 GCA_041183145.1 Bacteroidota bacterium
TGGTTATCCTATTTATTATGGCAATCCGGTTGATTCAGTCAGCTATTTCAAGCACTTAGTTCATCACATCAATCCTGATGAAGGTGAATGCCTGCTCTGCGGGAATGTTAACCCTGAACAAGTTTTTAATATCATTGAAACCCGCGTTCTTGATGAATACGGGAATTCAACCGGTAAGCGAAAAATGAGGCCGGTAGACTGGCACAATGCTTACCTTGAACGCTCCGGCAGGATTACCAATGCCGACCTCAATGACCAGCCCATCCCCGTAAACCGGAAAACCAGAAAACCCGGCTTTTTCAGTCAGTTTCTGGTATTCCTCCAAAGAGACCTGCGTAGTAAACTAGCAAATCGTCAATACTTGCTGGTTACCTTGCTTGAGGCCCCATTGCTTGCCGTGTTACTTGCATTCATGACCAGATATGCAGTTCCCGGAAAAGAATATGATTTATATAACAATAAAAATCTGATTGCTTTCCTGTTCATGAGTGTGGTGGTCTCTCTCTTCCTTGGAATGATAATCAGTGCTGAGGAGATTTTCAGGGATCGAAAAATCAGGAAAAGGGAGTCTTTTCTTAATCTTAGTAAAGGAAGTTATCTCCTGGCGAAAATCTTCTTACTTTTTTTGATTTCTGCTATACAAAGTCTCTTCTTCGTGCTCGCCGGTAATCCGCTTACGGGATTAAAAGATATGAATTTTGCCTACTGGCTGGTCATGTTCAGTACCTCCTGCTTTGCAAACCTTTTAGGGCTTAACATAAGTGCCTCCTTTAAATCTGCGGTTACCATTTACATTATTATTCCTTTCATGATAATACCGCAGATTTTATTAAGTGGTGTGCTGGTCAGATTTGAGGATCTTCATCCCTCACTTGCCTCGCGTTCGGTAGTTCCGCTATCCGGTGAAGTCATGGCTTCCCGGTGGGCCTTTGAAGCGCTCTCTACAGAGCAATACGTTTCTAACAGGTTCAATCAGCGTGATTATCAGGATCAAAAAGACCTGCATCATTCAAAATTTCGTCGTTCTCAATGGTATGCCAAAATGGAGGAACTAACCAGTTTGCTAACTTCAGGAAAAGCCACTGTTGAACAAAAGCAGATAATATTGAATGAAATTGCCGCTGTCGCCGAAGAGTGTAACATCGCTGTTGGTGAAGGTGTTGAAATTTCTAACCTTTCTAATCGTAGTCAGCTTGTTTCACAGTGGTTACAGAAGGTAAAAAAGCATTATGCAGGAATTTATAATGCCGCTTCGGAGCGGCAAAATGCAGTTATGACTGCAATGGAGCAAAACAGCAGTCTAAAGTCTGAATGGGAAAAGGATCGTTTGCAATATGCCAACCAGGGATTGAACGATCTTGTCATGCACCAGGTGCCTTTGCAGGATCCGGTCTTTATTGAAGGCGCCAGAATTTATCCTTCTGAGGGGAATATTCTTTTTCCCGCATGGCCTCATCAGGGAGTGAGAACTCATTTTTACGCACCTCAGAAAAATATGTTAGGAAGGCCTGTGCGAACGTTGTGGGTTAATGTATTGGTATTGTGGTTAATGACAACGTTTCTTTGGGTTACATTGTATTTCGATGGACTTAACCGCCTTTTAAGGTTCTTTGATAGATGAAATCTGTTTTGTGATGAACGAACGATTACATCATAATTGGCTAAAGTCGAACCCTTCCAGAAACTTGGTGGTGTAATTACCGGCTCTGAATTGTTCATCCTGCATAAGTTTTGTATGAAAGGGTATAGTTGTTTTTACACCTTCAATTACAAACTCGCTCAGTGCACGGTACATCTTCATGATTGCTTCCTCACGGGTTTGAGCTACCGTGATAAGTTTGGCAATCATTGAATCGTAGTTAGGTGGGATGGTATAACCCGCATACACGTGGGTGTCGACCCGTATTCCATGACCGCCGGGGACATGAAGATTCGTGATTTTTCCCGGAGATGGTCTGAATCCGTTTAAGACATCTTCAGCGTTGATTCTGCATTCAATTGCATGAAGCTGCGGATAATAATTTTTACCACTAATAGGCACTCCTGCAGCAACCAGTATTTGCTCTCTGATGAGATCATAATTGATGACCTCCTCAGTTATGGGATGTTCAACCTGAATTCGCGTATTCATCTCCATGAAGTAAAAATTCCTGTGTTTATCAACCAGAAATTCAACTGTACCTACGCCTTCATAGTTAACAGCCTTTGCCGCTTTTACAGCAGCTTCTCCCATGTTTTTGCGCAGTTCATCTGTCATGAAGGGAGAGGGGGTTTCTTCCAGAAGTTTTTGATGGCGACGCTGAATGGAGCAATCTCTTTCACTAAGGTGACAGGCCTTACCGAATTGGTCACCCACCACCTGAATTTCAATATGTCGAGGTTCTTCAATAAACTTTTCCATGTACATGCCATCGTTCCCGAAGGCGGCGCCTGCTTCCTGCTTTGCACTGGCCAGATGATGCTCCAGTTCACTTTCTTCCCAAACTATTCTCATGCCTCTGCCACCACCGCCTGCTGTTGCCTTTAGAATTACAGGATAACCGATTTCAATGGCAGTAATTTTTGCATGTTCCAAATCTTCTATGAGTCCTTCTGAGCCTGGAATTGTTGGTACTCCTGCTTCTTTCATTGTGGCCTTTGCAGTGGCCTTGTCGCCCATTTTCTCGATCTGCTCAGGTGTTGCGCCTATGAACTTTATCCCATGCTCTTTACAGATGTGGCTGAATTTTGCATTCTCTGACAAAAAACCATAACCGGGATGTATCGCGTCTGCATTGGTAATTTCAGCGACAGAAATGAGATTTGAAATTTTCAGGTATGAATCGCGGCTTGGAGGAGGGCCAATACAAACGGCCTCATCTGCGAATTTTACATGCAAACTTTCACGATCCGCGGTGGAGTATACCGCAACTGTTTTGATGCCCATTTCGCGGCATGTACGTATGATGCGCAGGGCAATTTCTCCGCGGTTTGCAACCAGGATTTTTTTGAACATAAAGGATGGGGTTAACTGAAAAATCAGGCAGGATCAACCAGAAACAATGGTTGGTCGTACTCAACTGGCGAGCTGTCATTGACAAGCACTTTCACAATTTTTCCGCTGACTTCAGATTCAATTTCATTGAAAAGCTTCATTGCTTCAATGATGCAGAGAACCTTGCCGGGTTTTATTTCATCCCCGATATTCACAAATGTAGGCTTATCAGGACCACTTGAGCGATAAAAAGTTCCTATCATCGGAGCCTTGATGGTCACATATTTTGATTCATCAACACCTGCCGATGTTTCTGTTTTTGGGGCCGGTGCCGATGCAGCTGCGGCTATAGCAGCCGGTGCCGGAGCAGTGGAGGCAACAGGAGTATGAATGATGGCAGGCACATGTTGAGAGATCATTGACGCCTCCGTAACAGCCGTGGGATGACTGGTTCTGATTACCAGCTTGAAACCCTTACTTTCAAGTTCTACTTCTGAAACTCCTGATTTGGCAACGAACTTTATCAGGTCTTGTATTTCTTTAAGTTCCATCATGATTTATCACTTATTGCAGTCTGCAAATGTAATTTTTTTTGAAACCGAGATATTAATTTTCTCTCCTTGGTTGATAACCTATGTGGTTGATAATCAAAGTTTAGTTATATTGAAGACTGGCAGGGTAATTTATGGGCAGTCTATGCGCCACTTATTTGGGATCATAGGCCCATTTCAGATAGATTGAGCCCCAGGTAAATCCTCCGCCAAAGGCACTTAGAATCAGGTTTTGACCTTTTCTGAGATGCTTTTCGTAATCCCACAACAGCAGAGGCAATGTTCCGGAAGTTGTATTGCCGTATCGCTCTATGTTCATCATAACCTTTGAGGCAACAAGGCCCATTCTTGATGCTGTTGCATCAATTATCCTTTTGTTGGCCTGATGTGGCACTAGCCAATCTACTTTGCCGGCAGTCAGCCCATTGCGTTCCATAATGCGCGCAGAAACATCTGCCATGTTGGTAACCGCGAATTTGAAAACGGTCTGACCCTCCTGGTGAACGTAATGCATTCTTTTGTCGACTGTCTCATGGCTTGCAGGGAATGCCGAACCTCCAGCTTTCTGGTGTAAAAATGCTCTTCCGGCACCATCAGAATGCATAATGGCGTCGATGATTCCGTTGTCGTCCTCTGCTGGCTCAAGCAATACAGCTCCACCTCCGTCGCCAAATATTACGCAAGTTGAACGATCCGAATAATCGATGATGCTAGACATTTTGTCTGCTCCTGCAACAATCACTCTTTTGTATGTTCCGCTTTCAATGAACTTGCTTCCGGTGACAAGCGCATACATGAAACCGCTGCAGGCAGCACCAATATCATAGCTCCAGGCGTTTTTTGCACCAATTTTATCGCTTACCACATTGGCACAGGAGGGGAAAGGCATATCTGGTGTGATGGTTCCCACAATAATCAGGTCGATATCCAATGGGCTCAGTCCGCGCTTTTCAAGAATTTGCTGTACTGCGGGAACGATGATATCTGAAGTGCCTTTTCCTTCACCTTTGAGGATTCTTCTTTCCCTTATTCCAGTTCTTGACATGATCCATTCATCACTGGTGTCAACAAGTTTTTCCAGCTCCTGATTAGAAAGCACATAATCGGGTACATAACCGCCAACAGCGGTAATAGCAGCACGAATATTTTTCATTAGTTGAGCGCCTCCATTATCTTTTTGTGTAATCTGCTTTCTGAAACATTTTCAGAGAGCAGAATCATGTTTTTTACAGCCGTAGGGCTTGAGATACCGTGTCCAATCAGAACCGGTGCATTAATTCCCAGTATGGGAGTGCCACCATAGAGTTCGTAGTTAAATCGGTCAAAATACGGATCTGAAATCTTACGCTTTTTAATCATGGTGTAAAACGCCTCAGCTTCCTTCAAAACCACATTACCTGTAAAGCCTTCGCAAACAATTACATCAGCGAGGTCTCCGAAAAGGTCTCTACCCTCGACGTTTCCTATGAATCTAAAATCCTTAGAATCTGTCATGAGGCCATGAGCAGACTGAGAGACGAGATTGCCTTTTTCCGGTTCTTCACCAATATTCAAGAGGCCTACCGCCGGATCGGCGATGTTAAGGACGAGTTTTGCATAAAGTGAGCCTAAAAATCCAAACTGGTACAGAACATCGGGTTTGCAGTCTGCATTTGTACCTACATCAAGGATTACACCAACGCCTCCGTTCTCTTTGGGGAGAACTGAGGTAATACATGGCCGGATGACTCCGGGGATTGGTCGGAGAATCTGCATGGAGCCTACCAAGACCGCTCCAGTATTTCCGGCACTGGAGAAAGCATCAATACTGCCTTCTTTCAGCGCACGCATACCAACCATGATACCGGAGTCGGGTTTTTGCACCACTGCACGGGTGGGGTGTTCCGACATTGTGATCGTCTGCGATGCAGGAAGAATCTCAAAGTATTCGGAGGAAGCATTTTCCTCAACAAGAGCAGATTCAATGAGGGAGGGGTCACCAATTAGGACAATTTTGGAATTTGCCTTCAGTTCGGGCAAAGCCATAATAGCTCCACGAATGGTGGATAAGGGGGCATAGTCGCCCCCCATAACATCAAGACCGAGTTTAAGTCCTCGCATTCAGCGAAGAAGGCTTATTCGTCTTTAGTTCCTTTCATCACCTTGCGTCCGCGATACATTCCTGTTTCGACGTTCACACGATGGTAAAGAGACACGTCTCCTGTGTTTTTATCAACAAACAATGTTGCAGGAACCGCTTTGTCGTGCGTTCTGCGCTTGTCCCTTCTCGACTTGGATAACTTTCGTTTCGGGTGTGGCATGGTATATGATTTTCAACGTTTTTGAATGAATAATGCCTGTTAATCCTCTTCTTCTTCCTCCTCGCCTTTGTCGATTGAAAAATCGGCCAATCGGCTAAGGGTTTCCTGATCACAAAGAGATTTATCGCCGGTTATTTCACAGGGAATAATACTGATGGGAAGATTCAGACAGGCTGTTTCGTAAATGAACATTGACAGGTCGACTTCATCTTCTTGCGGGCCGATCAGGATGATTTCAGCATCCGGATTTTCTTCTTTTCCGCCTTGAGAGCGCCTTACTAGCACGCGGGCTTTTTCAGGCATATTCAGAGAGGCTTCGGCAAGGCAACGGTCACAGGTTATTTTCAGAAGGCAATTTAAATGAAGGTCAACTTCCATTAGAGACGGCCCTTTCTGAACTTTAGCAGTGACGCGTATTTCACCATCAGCGATGAGTGATTCAGGAATAAGGTCAAAGAACGGCTTACCAAGCAGGTACTCGAATTCATAGAATCCGGGATCCAGGGCGGTAAACGGTAATATTACACCGGATTTTCTGGCCTTCATCTTTAATTCGAGCCCGCAAAGATAGAAAATTATCAATAATTTCAGTCCTTGGGTTTATCTTTCATTTCATTGTAGTTCCTTTGTCAAGTGTTTCAGGCCATTAACCGCGCAGCCGCCGCCATCCTCCACGATACCTTTACTCAGGGTTACCCTTTGAGCCAATCTATCAGCTATCATTTTAAATCTTCCGGTAAAGGACTCAGCGATCAAGACAGGGAGAAAATACTTTTCAGGGTAAATACCGTGTGTCATCATCTTAGAACGCTTTGCGCCGCTACAGGTATTCAAGAACCCTCAGATTTGCGACACTGGGCAGAGATTCTGCATGCAGCAAGGGTGCTTAAGGCGGCTCATCCCGAAGAGAGTGATCTTGCTCTTAAGCGCAAGATTCAGAAAATAGCTACGGTGCCAGCTTTTGGGTGCCTGCTGGACGGACGAGTTTTATCAATTGGGTATTAAAGAGTGGGGCACAGAGCATTTCCTTGAGCTTTCAGCCGCTCTTGTAAAATCTGCTCCGGTTTTCATCAGGGTTAATCTGCTGAAAATTGATGCAGCTTCGCTTATAAAAGTGCTTGCCTCTGCAGGTTTTGCTCCGGAATCAACAGTAGAAACTAGTGTTCTTCGTATTGGAAAGCCATCAGGCTTATTTAAATCTGAGGCATTTGCAGCCGGTTTTTTTGAGGTGCAGGACATTAATTCATTTCGTGTTGCAAAGTTTTGTGTTGCTGTTGCGGGTCAGAGAATTGCTGATGTATGTGCAGGTGCAGGAGGAAAAAGCCTCTCACTGGCCTGTGATATGCGCAGTAAAGGCAGAATCATGGCGTTTGATATTTCAGAAAAGAAAATAGAGGAACTCAGGCGAAGAGCAAGACGTGCAGGAGCAGGAATAATTGAGGCCAGAGCGGGTAAAAGTAATGACCGCTTACAGGAGTCTTTTGATCTCGTGCTGGTCGATGCACCTTGTTCCGGTTCCGGTGTTTTAAGGAGGAATCCTGATGCCAGGTGGTTGTTGAGTGTGGAGGAGGTTGTCAGGATGTCTGTTTTACAGAAAGAATTGCTATCGCGTTCTGCAAGGATGGTAAAACCGGGCGGGGCACTTGTATACGCTACATGCAGTATTTTTAAGTGCGAGGGTGAAGCCATAAAGGAAGATTTTCTTGGTCAGCGGCAGGATTTTATTTTGGAGGACGAGCAGCGGCTACCACCTGGCCAGGATGACGGAGACGGATTTTATATGGTGAGGCTGAGGCGAAATGCGGAGCTCGTTTAAATACCTTTATGCCGGTTCTGCTGAATAAAAATCTACTCTCACTATTTTTTCCCTGAACACCCCGGTAATAATCTTGTTGTGTAAATTTGAAACCAAAATAAACGAAAATGGCTTTTGAACTTGCTCCGCTTCCATACGCGCACAATGCGTTGGAGCCTCACATTGATGCACGCACCATGGAGATTCATCACTCCAAACATCACCAGGCATACGTTACGAATCTTAACAATGCCCTTTCCGCACTGCCAGCAGGCGGTAACGCAGAGGGCCTGAGTATTGAAGAAATTTGTCGCAGTATCAGTAAATTTCCAACTCCTGTCAGGAACAATGGCGGCGGACATTTCAATCATACCCTTTTCTGGAACATTATGGGGCCAAATGCCGGAGGGGCTCCTACGGGCAATCTTGGTGATGCTATCAACAGCACCTTTGGAGGATTTGATAAATTCAAGGAAGAGTTTGGAAAAGCTGCTGTGGGGCGTTTTGGTTCAGGTTGGGCCTGGCTCATAGTGCATGACCGCAAGCTTATGATTACATCTACTCCCAATCAAGACAATCCGCTTATGGATATTGCAGAGGTTAAGGGAGTTCCCGTATTGGGACTAGATGTGTGGGAGCATGCATATTATTTACACTACCAGAATCGCCGCCCAGACTATATTTCTGCTTTTTGGAATGTTATTAACTGGAATGCAGTGGCTGATCGTTATGCGGCTGCCATGAAATGATGCGGAGCATAATTTTCATTGTGATTTTTCTTATGGCCGGAGTTATTACTCCGGCCATGGCTTTTTATGCGCAGAATGAATTCGTTGCGATATCATCCGGCATGAGCGGTGCAGATTCAGATTTTTTTTCCGGTGACAGCCTGTCAGGGAACGGCCTGGCCGCTTCTGATGTTCAGCAAATTGCGGAAAACCGCCGGGCAGTGGCAATCATACTAAATATTACCCTTGGTATGCTGGGGGTGCACCGTCTGTATCTCGGAACAAAACCCTGGGTGCCCGCGGTTTATCTCTTTACTTTTGGTGGCGGGTTTTTTATGTTGCCTTTTGTGGATTTGGTATTTTTGATTGCAAATAAAGATATCTCTCGTTTTGAAAATAATCCACGAGTTTTGATGTGGCTCTCTGATAAGGTCATTAATCAGGAAGGGAACTAAAGTCTGCCGGGTATACTTTCTTTCTGGATCTTTCAAACTGATAAATTAGTTTGCCAAATTTTTCGAAAAAGGGCAAACCAACCGACTTGTATTCATATTTTCCATCGTTCAGTATCCCGTCTTTATTAACGTATATGGCTGCGGAAAGGAAAAACTCAACTCCGTTTTTTGGATCAGTTATGTAGGCACAATCTGATAGAAATCCGTAACTGAGACCTACGATATTGTATATTTTTATGCTATCAGATTGTATGCTGTCGTGTGTATTGCCATAAATCCAATATTTTTTATAGGAGTCTTCAAAGTCATTAAATGCATATGACGGGTTATTTGATTCTCTTGGAAACATGCTCATATAATTCAGGATAAATTTTCTATCTTGATCTCTGATAGAGAATCTTTGATCATGGGGGAAGTTATTGGGGAATACCAGTGATTTCAGAATACGATCTGCATATTCAAGGGGCAGGTGATTCATACTACTGAAGTTTTTGCCCTTTCGGATTTTCTTTTTACCCGCCATGTATGCTTTACCCACGGTGACTTTTTTCATTGGATGTTTGTATTCCACCGTGGCGCATTGTGCAGCCTGTTCATAGATTATTCCGCCGTTAGTATCAAGAAACCGGATTGGATTTGAACACAAATTATCTTTTTGGTTGCACCAGGGATCGAAGCGGTGAACGATTCTGGCGTCATTGTAACCGAGGGCATGCATTCTTTTGTTTACATTTTCGTAGCCCAGGAATTCGAAGGTTCTGCTGTAAGCATCGTTATCACTTACCAGCATCATTTTTTTAATGTAGTGCGCAATGGATGCTTGATTATCTTGGGCGGTACTATCGTGTAAGGCTTCTATCTGACAATTGCCTGCTTTGAGTGTTTGCATGGCAGACTCAGAGTTAACGCCTGTTTCCTGCAATGCATTAATTTTTTCAAGTGCCAGAAGCGAAACAGGAAGTTTTACGAGACTTGCCGGATAGAAATAGGAGAACGGATTGCGGCCATAGCGGTATTCTGTAAACACGGGCAGGCCTGTTGAGTCGCGGTTGATTATGGTGTAGATAATCTGTAGTCTGAATGCCTCCTGTTTTTTGAGCAGAGTGGAGAAGCTGCCCGGATCTGTTTTCATGAGTGACTCAATCAGCTCCGGGGCTTTATTTTTTTTTGTTTTTGCTTTACGCTTTTTTTGCGCATTTGCTGCCTGTGGAAGCAAGACTGCTACTGCAAGAAAAAGCAGAAAGAAATTCCGCAAAATCATCTCCGTGAAAAGAGCATGAGGTTAGATTCATTTTGTCTGTAATCGTATCCGATTCCAAATGGCAATGGTTTTACCTTGTCTTTATCGGTTGAATCGTAGAGAAGTTTGAGATCTTTCTGGAAGCGGCTTGCGAAGAGGTTGATGGGTTTATCATAGGTTCCGAAGAGTGTACGGTTCCATTTGTCTTCGCTAAAGTATTTGACGGGTATTCCGCTATCATCCTGAAGTACCATGCGGCTGTTTTGCAAAATGGCATTTCTAACGTTGGAGAAATATGTATTATGCATGAGGTAGCTTGCAGACTTAACGTAGGTATAAAATCCTTTTATGGAGTTTATCATATTTTTCATACAATTGTTTTTTGCCAAGCCATTGTCAGAGATATCTGCCGAGAAATAGAAAAGGTGCTGCACTTCCGAATCATTTTCTTTATGGTAGCTGATTCGGATTCCGCGGATTCCGCAGGGGCCGCTTTCGTCAGGGCCGGTGATCAGGCCTTTATCATTGATTCGTGCTGTGGTAATATCCAGAATTTCGTGTCCTGTTCTGACCATGAATATTGAGATAAGGTGAACGGCGCCATTAAGTTCATCGGCTTTGAAATCTTCTGCCATGCTTAGTGTTCTGAAGAAACTGAAGCTGAGTACAGCTTTTAGTGATTGTTCTATTGACTTGAAGTAGCCAGGAAGTGAGTCAGGTGAAATTGAGTTCATATCGTGCAGGAATCCCGGAGGTTCCAGAGCTATCATGATGGTAGTTTTAGCTTCAGGGAAAAAAGTTGTTGCATTGAGAAAGTCTGGGCCTGAGAAAGGGTAGAAGAGGGTGTCAGGTTTTTCTTTGGCTAGCGGAATTTCTTTTTCGCGGAAGGCTCTCATTCTGGAGTACCTGATACTGTCGAGACTGTTCCATCTTTTGCTGAATGAGGCTGAGAAAGATTTCCATTCTTCGTTGTATAATTTTTCCGGTACGGTATTGTCTGCTTTTGGTGACATTCCAGCGATGAACCTGGCGATGTCGTTGAATTTTCGTTCTGTTGGTTTGGGAATGTTTGGATTTTTTTCGGGCTGAAACTGTTCAGCGGTATCTGCAGGCACCGGTTCTTTTTCTGTTTTCGCATGTTCGCTTCCGCAAGCTAGGAACAGAGATATGAGCAGTATTGCGAGGATTTGTTTCATAAGTTACCCTAAAGACGGCGGCAAATTTAGGGAAAGGAAGCAAAGCGGGAGCGCTGAAATTATTTTGTTTTGGAACTGAGCAACCAAACCAAAAGACCAGCGCAGGCCGTAAGGAGTCCGAGTAGACTTTCATTCGGGTTTGCTCCGAATCCATAGAAAAGCAGCCAGCCGCTGATTCCCAAAAATATAAGGTGTGTAAATGGAAAAAAGGGCGCCAGAAATGATTCAGGTGAAAGACGGCCTTTGAGACGGTAGATAAATCCTGCCAGAACGGTTAAAAACGTAAATAAATTTAATGTAAAGGAAATATAGATTATGACTTCTGAGAATGTGGCGGTGAGGATAAAAAACGTGCTGATTAGTGATTGGGTGAGAATGGCTCTTGCCGGAACATTGCTTTCACCCGTTTTGGCAAAGAATCTGAATACCCGGTGGTCCTGCCCCATTGCCATTGTTACTCTTGGCCCTG
>JBEGML010000168.1:0-2757 GCA_041183145.1 Bacteroidota bacterium
GGGGTATATCCACATTCTGATGCTGTGTTGACAATGAGCACTTTTTTTCCTTTGAAGGATGATAAAGCCAGTTCTTTACCATCAATGGTGTTGGCCTTAAGCTGATGAAGATTTTTTTTACCTGTTGGCATAAAATTCAGGGAAAAGATTCCTGCTGTGATGAGCAATGCTCCGGCGATGATTTTCATTTATGAGAGATTTTGTGCCAATACAACAACAAATCCTTCAAACGGTTCGCATAACCTGTTTCATTATCATACCACGCCACAATTTTTATCATTGGACCAACAACTGCGGTTAGTTCAGCGTCAAAAGTAGTAGAATAGCTTGTTCCTAAAATGTCGGTTGATACGATTGGGTCGGTGCAGTATTCAATGATTCCTTTGTAGCGTTCCCTTGATTCCTTCAAAAAAATATTGTTCAAATCATCTCTTCCTGCAGGTCTGGTGAGGGTTGCCGTGATATCAGTCAGCGAGCCATCCGGCACAGGAACACGAATTCCGCTTCCTCCTATTTTTCCTGTAAGTTCAGGTAATACCCTGGTGATGGCTTTTGCCGCACCTGTTGTAGTGGGAATAATAGAAAGTGCTGCAGCACGGGCACGTCTTAGATCTTTATGGGGGGAATCTGTGAGCCTCTGGTCTCCGGTATATGCGTGGACGGTGGTAATAAAAGCGGATTCCAATCCGAAATGTCTGTCAAGCACCTCAAGTAAGGGAGCTGCCGAATTTGTAGTACACGACGCATTTGAGAGAATTTTCTCATTTCCGTTAATCTGATTATGATTCACTCCCATTACAATTACAGGTACCTGATCTTTCGGGGGGGCTGACAGAAGAACACCTTTGATTCCTTTATTGAGATGTCCCATGCAGGAGTTGACATCAAGAAAATGACCTGTAGATTCAACTACAAAGTCAACCTTTTGTGTATGCCAGGGAATATCATCAGGATGGTTTTTGTGAAATATTTCAATTTGCTGGGAACCAAACTTTATGATATTTTCTGATATCAATTCGGGTTTTACTGAGGCTTTGCGGTGAATGGAATCATAATGCAGCAAGTGACATAGAGTTGCGATATCTGCAATGTCGTTGGCGGCAACAACCTGAATCTCCGGATTATCCGATAATAGCCTCAGCAGTGTTCTGCCAATTCTCCCTAAACCATTGATGCCTATTTTCATAAAAAAAAGGCTCCCTTAAGGGAGCCTCGTTTATCCTTATTCGCTTACGATGAGTTTCGATGCTTTGCGTGATGACGGAGTTTGAACCGAGATGAGGTAGGTTCCGGTCGATAAATTTTCTTTCTGTATGGTAACACGCTGGTAGCCTTCCTGAAGATTATTCAGATTGAGCTCTCTTACAAGTTTACCGTTAAGAGAAAAAATTCTGACTATGGTATTTCCTAATGACTCCTGATAAAATCCGAGAATTGATTGTGCTGATAGAGGATTAGGGAAGATTTCCAATTGGCTATTTTGGGAGGATTTTGTTTTGGCTTCGGGATTACCAATTCCGGTTAGGGTAGTAGTTTTGAAGATTCCTCTTCCATGGGTGGCAGCATAAATATGTCCGGAATTCCAACACATATTGTATGGCTGAGTTTGTTGTCTTAGCATAAAGACCTGACTGTTCGCCATTCCTCCGTTATCTGCTGTCCATGATGTCCCGGAGTTTGAACTGGTCCATATTCCGTATTCTGTTCCAATGATCATCCTTGAACCATTTGAATAGTCAATTACTGAAGAGTAAACCGGCATTTTGGGTAAGTTACCTTGTTTGGAGCTAAAGTTTGAAGTGTTGGCTGCCGAAGGAGCAGTGGCAGCATTGCCACAGAAGTAAACATAATCTGTATTGTCATAGTTGCCAAGCGTAACAATGATTTTGTCTGAATCTTTTGGGTCTGCAGCAATACTTGTAACAACACGCTGACTAAAGAATCCAAGTCTTGTCTGAGTGAGTGAACATCCGGGGCGGCCTATCCATCCTGTTATGGTATCAGAGAGCTGATTAAGTCTTATGGAATTCAAACCGCTAATTCTATAAACATTCCCGCTTTCGGTACCTACAAAAAGGTGATTGCCATCGCCAGAAAATGTGAGTGCGGTAACTTCACCACCGATCTTATCACCACCAATAGAATCAATCCAGGATTCATTCGATCCCACGACCATCCAGCTCGGATCTTTTGAAAAATCCAGAGGTCGATTCGTCATAAATACTCTTACACCAGCCGAACCAATCATGCCTATTGCCATTCTGGATTGCACAGGATCCTGGATACTTATTGTATCATTGGCATTGAAAGTTTGCCCGGTGTTGTTTGTCCAGTTGAAAGGATAAAGGCTGGTATTGGAGAACAAATTAATTGTTTCGCCTGGTGTGATAGTTTCACCTGACGGAACAGGATAGTAAACTGAATCGAGGGAGTTGGGGTTATTAAAGGATTCCCACATACGAATGATAGTGTGAAAAGAGCTTTGACCCACGAAGCCGGCGGGAAGGCTGGTAAAAAAGCTTGCCATTTGATTTCCCTGATTGGCGGATCTGCGCAAATCACCGAAGTAGAGCGAACCAAAGTATGCATTAGGGTTGATACTCGAAATTTCACAGTCGAAACCATCGCCACCCATGATTTCATCTGCTGCGAGCGGGGTATTCCCCTGAAAATTGATTTGGTTTGTTCCATTGTCCTGAGTACCACCAATGACTGTTCCGAAAGGCGAAAAACCCAGGGAATAATATTGAGTAACGT
>JBEGML010000169.1:0-5763 GCA_041183145.1 Bacteroidota bacterium
AAATGAGTCTGTAGCCTGTACTGTTCGGATGCAGATTCAGATCTGTAGGCGGGTCATAAACAAAATGCTGATAGTCTTCCGGGTCATGGCCTCCGTAAAAGGTGAAGGTTCCTTTACCGTATTCTCCGTGAATGTAACGTGCTTCGTTAAGGCTTTTGCTTTCGCCCATAATTAACACTCCCGATTTGATATATTCTTTTCTGAATGCGGTGGTCTGTCCCATGAAGCCATGAATGATTTTCTCGTGATTCTGACAAAGCATGGTGGGCACAGGATCCCATTTTGCGGAGAAATCAAACAGAACAAAAAGGTCGGTTTTCTCTTGCACAGGCCTTGGAACTCTCACGTCTATGTTGGAGAATTCATATTCCATTGGATTGTTGCTGAGGGTGAAGTTTTGGAATGCAAAGGTTTTTGTGAAGTCGAGTTTCTTCTGATAGCCTGGTTCAGCCGGATCGCCATCGAACATGGTTTCACAAATATCCAGGCCTTCTGCTGCAAGTGCAATGTCGTACGTATCTGTGGCCGAGCACATCGCAAAGAGAAATCCTCCTCCGGCGGTAAAATCTCTGATACTTTTGGCTACTGCAAGTTTAAGCTGAGATACTTTCTGATGTCCGAGCTTAACGGCCATAGCCTCTGAATTCCTCTGTTCTTCCTGGTACCAGGCGGCATTCCTGTATTGTGCATAAAATTTTCCGTACTGTCCGGTAAAGTCTTCGTGATGGAGATGAAGCCAATCGTAGAGCATTAACTTTCCACTTAGAACTTCTTCATCATAAACTACATCATAAGGAATTTCAGCATAGGTAAGCACCAGGGTCACGGCATCATCCCAAGGCTGTTTTCCCTTAGGTGAGTAAACGGCAACTTTGGGTGCCTTTTCGAGCTTCACTACATCCATGTTTACTTCCGGATTGGCAATTTCCTGAAGAATTGCGGTTGAGCGTGCATCAGGTATCACCTCATAGCTAACCCCACGAATCTGACATTCGGCCTCTACACCTTTGGAATAAGGCATCATAAAACTTCCGCCTCTGAAATTCAGCAACCACTCTGCACTAAGTCCGTTTTTTAGAGTCCAGAAGGCAATGCCATAAGCCTTCAGGTGATCCTTCTGTGTTTCATCCATCGGTATCAGCAGATACGCAGCCAGAAGCGATTTGCTGAACAGAATAAACAAGGCCGTGATTAAGCTTTTGCGCATACCAACAAAGGTATGATTCGTTTTGCTTTCCAAAAGAAAAAAAGGCTTAAAACTCCGCGTGCGGCAGGATTTTTTAAAGCCTTTCCCTGAGCTCCGTCATGGGCTTTTCCCAATAGCGGTAGAGTAAATAAGAACTCATATAAACCAGTATCCAGAAAACTCCATACCAGATCCAGGCCTGCTCTACCGTATGAATATTGCCGGGTGTTTTAACTTGTTTAATGATTACCTGTGCTATCAGACCCAGATTTACCAGATACATGGAATAACTGATTTTGCTGGTAAAGGTGAAGAATCGATACCAGACTCCGCTTCCGCTTCTGATTTGGTCAAAATATGGCAGGCATGCGGCAAAAAACCAGCTGCTTAGACTAAACCTGATGACTTTATTGTATAGTGTATCTACCGGCATAGGGTGTGTTTCCAGCCAGAAGAAAAGACCCATTCCGGCCAGCATCATCCAAAGTTTACCTTTTCCCCAGTGCCGGGGGAATTGATGTTTGAGCCATGCGCACCATACTCCGGCGGCTATGGAATCGAGCCTCAGTGGCACCATTTTTCTGAAGTGAATGTCCCAGCTATAGTCATCAACAACCATCATCTCTGCTTTCAGATAACGGAGTATCGGGGGGATCAGTGTAAACACTGTAAGAGCCAACAGAAATTTTCTTTCCGAGGTCTTATTTTTAGATAAATAGGAAATCAGGAATAGAATAAGAGGAAAGCAGAGGTAAAACCACTCTTCAACGCTCAGGCTCCATGATTCCCAGAAAAACCCTTCCAAAGGACTATAGAGGTTCTGAGCAAACACCAGAAAGGCGGGCTTTACTTTTTCTTTGTCTCCATCAATAAATCCCAGATAAAGGAATGCGAGGTTTAGCAAAAGCACCAGATAATAATTGGGCAAGGTGCGGAACCATCTGCGTTTTAGAAAATGCATCACAGATTCTCTGGTGAAGAAGCCATGTTCTAGATAGCTTCGCAGTAAAATTTGTCCGATCAGGAAACCGCTCAGCACAAAAAATATTTCCACTCCATCGGGAAGTGGAATCCATGGGAAGCCTGTGTTTGCTGCTTCCAGGAGCATTCCGCCGTGCGACATTACCACAGGAAGTATGGCGATGCTGCGCAGGATGTCTAATCCATAAATTCTTTCAGCTTCAGACTTCATGAAACAAAAAACCGCAGCGGGTTTACTGCGGCTCAGGGTGCACCCGACAGGACTCGAACCTGTAACCCCCAGAACCGGAATCTGATATTCTATCCAATTGAACTACGGGTGCAGAGCCCACAAAGCTAATTATTCCTTATCTTTTTTCCCTCATGGAAGCGCCCCTTTTTTTCGATGCTCATACACACAGCAGGACGCAGCAATCCGGCGAATGTAGAATTCTCAGTATCGATGCGGGCCATGACTTGACTCTGCCAGGTGCGAACAGATTCTATACTGCCGGTCTGCATCCCTGGTACCTGAGTGAAAAAACAGAAGCAGCATGGATGAAACTGTTGCAATTGGCTGCTGAGTCGAATTGTCTGGGAATTGGGGAGTGCGGTTTGGATAAGCTCAGGGGCAACCAACAGCTGCAGGCATACTGGTTCAGGCGGCAGATATGCCTTGCCCGTGAATTAAATAAGCCTCTTGTCTTACATGTGGTCAGGGCACATGATGAGGCAATTAGCATTTTGAGATCTGAGAATTTTCAGGGTGCTGTTTATGTGCATGGGTTTCGTGGCAAGGAGAGCATTGCGGGGCTATGGATGAAAATGGGAGCTTATCTGGGAATAAGTCCTGCCGCTTTGAAAAACCCGGCCCCCGCTTTTATTAAAAATATCGACAAAGAGAAAATTCTATGCGAGAGTGATGATTCAGATTTGCCATTGGAAACTATTTTTGCATCCACGGCCTCCTGGTTGAATATCAGTGAGGAGGTCTGGAAGATACAGGCTATGAAAAACGCTAAACTTTTTTATCATGTCTGACAGAACATGGCTGTCGCGCACCGCATTGCTTGTTGGTGAGCAGGGAATCGATAAACTTTCAGCTGCAAAGGTGCTGGTGGTAGGGCTTGGCGGCGTAGGCTCTTACTGCGCTGAATTTATTGCCCGTTCGGGTGTTGGTCAAATGACTATTGTGGATGGTGATGTGGTGGATCCCAGTAACAGGAACAGGCAATTGCCTGCTCTTGCTACCACGCATGGAATGTCAAAAGCTGATTTAATGGCTGAGCGCCTGCTTCAGATCAATCCGGATCTTAAGTTACGTTCCGAGAAAACCTTTTTACGACCTGATGCCATACGGGCTATTTTGTCTGAGCCTTACGATTATGTTGTTGATGCCATTGATAGTTTAACACCAAAGGTAACATTACTCTCAACGGCTTATGAGCGTGGTTACAAGCTGGTAAGCAGCATGGGGGCAGGAGGGAAGTTTGATGCAACCCGCATCCGCGTGGTGGATATTGGAGATACGTATCAGTGCAACCTTGCTTTTTATGTACGTAAGCGTTTGAGGCATCGTGGAATTTTGAAAGGGTTTCCGGCCGTTTTTTCTGACGAGCCTGCTGTGAAAAGTTCGTTGATGTTTACTGACGGCAATAACTTTAAGAAGAGTGCTTTCGGAACAATATCTTATCTGCCTGCAGCATTTGGAGGTGTATGTGCATCGGTAGTGATAACCGGCCTGTGTGGCATGGACTGGAAGAAAGTTTTCTCAGCAGAGTGAGCTTTTAAGTTTTAAAATTTTTTGTATAAAATTTTATATTAAATTAAATAACAATAAATTAACATACTTATTTTGGGCTATTTTATTTCCGGAATGGTCTCATAGATAATCGCGGTTTATTTATTTAAAAATAAATTTCATTGAGTTTATGCCATGAGTAAAATACAGATTTTTGTTAGATTATATTTACGGAAAATATCCTTGTCAGGTATTATTATGCCAACTAATACTCGAATGTTAATGCTTGGGCTATTTTTTTTAAGCCCGCAAAATACCCGGATAATCTATGATGAAAGGCTTAATTTATTGTCTTTTTCAGTTGATATTTGGGCAAGCAGAAAGTCGTTTTCTGTGTTTTTGATGAAAGATACAGATCAGCAGACACTCTAATGAGTGAATTTCAGTAAACCCGGGTTTTAATTGATTGACGACAATTTTCTTAATCCTAAACTCATTTTTATATTCCATTTTTTACCTTTAGACCATGTTGCGTCTGGCTTTATTACTTTTTGTTTTTATTCTTGTTGCCTGTTCACGTTTCAATGAAGATTCAAGCTTAATTGCTCATCTGCCAAAAGTGGTAGAGGCCAAAGGTTATGTGGTTCCGAAAGACAGCATGGCAGAACCCAAAGTTGTTTTGGTAGATGAAAGCAAACTTACAAAAGTACCTGTTGGCAAAACTAAGGTAGTTCCCACCAATATCAATGTGCACCCAGCGGGCGTGGGCAAAGTGATTGTGTTGGATGAAACCAAACTGCGAAAGATTGTACCCGGCACAGACACCTTTGCCCTACCCAAAACCGTACCTGCAATAGATAGCCCATTTGTCGCGGGCATACCTGAAGTAGTGGTGGCTAAGGACCCCTACATCAGAGACCAGAACCCTCAAAACTTTAGCTCTTTCAGTAAGTTGCAGGGCTTAAAACTTGACGCGATTAGCTGTATACTGCAAGACCAAAGCGGAAATCTGTGGTTCGGCACTTTAGGCGGAGGGGTATCGAAGTATGACGGAAAATCGTTTACCCATTTTACCGAAGAGGAAGGCTTATCAAATAATACCGTGTATTCAATTTTACAAGATCAAAGCGGGAACATGTGGTTCGGAACTGATGGCGGAGGTGTATCGAAATATGACGGAAACTCGTTTACTCATTTTACCGAAAAAGAAGGCTTATCAAATAACATAGTCTTTTCAATAGTGGAAGACCAAAGCGGAAGCCTGTGGTTCGGAACTCTAGGCGGGGGTGTATCGAAACTTGCCCTGAGCAAGGTCGAAGGAAATGACCACTACCGCTTTACGCATTTTACCGAAAAAGAAGGCTTATCAAATAATATAGTCTTGTCAATACTTGAAGACAAAAGCGGAAATCTGTGGTTTGGCACTTTTGGCGGAGTAAGTAAATATGACGGAAACTCGTTTACCTCTTTTACCGAAAAACATGGCCTATCAGATAATAAAGTCAAGTCAATCTTACAAGATCAAAGTGGAAACCTATGGTTCGGTACTTTAGGCGGAGGTGTAACCAAATATGACGGAAACCGGGTGGAGGAAATGGAGAGATTAATCAAAGAGGGAAAACCTATTCCTCCGCGAGCTCAACAAGACCTCATAAAAGAAAATGGAAAACTGGTTAAATCGTTTACCCATTTTACCGAAAAAGAAGGCTTATCAAATAATAGAGTCTTGTCAATTCTTGAAGACAAAAGCGGAAACCTATGGTTCGGCACTTATGGCGGAGTAAGTAAATATGACGGAAATTCTGTTTCTATTTCAGATGACAAAAAAGAACAAATATTTTACGCGCACAATGATGAATATGATTATAAAAAATCA
>JBEGML010000170.1:0-3702 GCA_041183145.1 Bacteroidota bacterium
GACAGCAACAATCATGTGCGCCTGATCAGAGCGCTTGAGCTCATGTATGCATCAGGAAAAAAAGTATCAGAGCTGCGCTTAGGAAAAAAGAAGAGCCGCATGTTCAGCATCATAAAAATTATGAGGGGAGATTTTTCAGAGACCTTTAGAGCGGCAGTTTATGAGAATATTGAAAAGAGGGTTCGTGCCATGTGGTCGGCAGGACTTTTAGAAGAGGCACGCCGTCTTCTTCCATACAGAGATTGTCAGTCTATGCAAACGGTAGGTTACCGAGAATGTTTTCAACTTCTGGATGGAGAGATCAGCGAGTCAGACTGCATAGAGCAAATCATCACTCATACCCGTCAATATGCCAAAAGGCAGTTTACGTGGTTAAAGAAAGAACAAGGTCTAAGATTATATCCATCAGCAAGTGCGGAAATCATCATCAAAGATATAGATAGATATATGGAGGAACAGGCAAAATGAGAATCTTCCGGTATCTGAGTCTGGTATACTTCAGAGATTATCTGCATCTGGAAAGACCGGTACGCAATGTTATTGCAGCCGAATTTTTCTTGCAGCTCATTAACGTGGCCTTTCTCAGCATACAGATCATTTATATGCAGAAAGAGGGCTACAGTGATCACGACAGTGCAGGCTTCATCTCATTTCGTTTTCTTGGCGTGCTTCTGCTGGCAGTTCCACTTGGTCTGTATATCAAAGGCCGGGCTATATATCCACTGTTTTACATCAGTGCATTCATGGTACCCACGATGGCCTTGCTTATCATACTTGCCACAGAGATGCACTGGCGTTACATGCTATATGGTGCAATGTTTTGCTGGGGCATGGGTTTTACCTTTATACAAACACCGGTGCTGCCCTTCATACTCAGGAATTCAGCAAAAAGAAACCAGACCGGAGGCATTGCCCTCTCCTACTCCACCTACAGTTTCGGCGGCATTGCCACAGGCGTGGTGATAGCCTTGCTGAACAAGATCAATCCGGTTTGGTTCAGCGAGCGGAACATGTTAATCGGATTATCGCTGCTCGCCTATTTGGCTGTGTATTACCTGAGGCAATCAAAGTTTGAAGAACATCTTCCAGCAACACCACGCAAGACTGCGCACATGCGTGATCATGACTGGCCCATCATCATCAAGGCACTGGTGCCCACGCTCATCATAGCCGTTGGAGCCGGGCTCACCATTCCCTTTATCGGCATCTTCTTCTTCAACGTGCATCATCTGAGTACCTCAGGCTTTGCAGTGATGAACGGAGTTGCTTCTGTGCTGGTAGCAATTTCAGCCATGCTTGTGCCCTACATCAAACGCACGATAGGCTATAAAATTGCCATTCCCACCACCCAGAGCTTTGCTGTGCTGGCCCTAGCTCTGCTGGCTACCACAGAGTTTTATTCACAGTTGGGCATCGCACTGGTATTGGCTGTAATTTGTTTTCTTCTGCGGCAGCCGCTTATGAACGTAGCCGGACCGATGACTTCAGAGCTGGTGATGAGTTATGTAGGCAAAAAGAATCAGGAGATGGTATCGGCCCTTACAGCAGCAATCTGGTCTGGAAGCTGGTTTATCAGCTCCCTTATCTTCAAAGTCTTACGCCAGTCGCAATGGCCTTATGTTTACATTTTCCTCATCACCGCTTTTTTATACAGCATCGGAGTTATTTGGTATTATCGCCTGATTCTGGATTACAACAAAAGAGAGAAAGCGAGAGAAATCGGAGAAGCATTAACGTAATTGAAAATAAGGCATTAACAAAGGCAAATCAGATAGCCTTGAAATGGTAACGCTTTAAAAAATACAAAAGTTCACAGACCATGATTGATCTCTGTTTGTGCGTATTCAGAACCCTCAACCATAATATGGTGGGAAACCTGAAAATATTGGATTAACCTAAGTTGCAGAACTGCATATATGAGGCACAAAATTTCTCCCGGAATGAAGAGATTTCATGTCTTTGTATAACAGAGACTGAAGTTTAAGAATGCAGGATTTCAGAAAATGTGAGGCCGGATTTGCCATATTCATTCCCACCTAAGTTTTTTCAGACTTCTTGAGATGTGTTGCTTATTGGTACAAAAAATTAAATTTCGAGGTTACCAAATCGGGTTCAGATAGGTGGGTTTTGTTTAACGCAGGCATGAATCATGTTGCAGGGCGAAAGAAAGACTCTAGAAACTGCTCAGGGGTGGCTTCATTTTATTTTAATACATCTTTTGTAAGAAAATGGGGGGCTCCAAACGTTTTGGCAGGACAATAAAAATTAATAGCCGGAATCGCAGGTAAACAATTTCAAACCGTCGGGGAGTAATGTTTAAGTGCTTCTTCGTGAATCATCTTCACCTGATGAACAAGCGAAGCCGGCTTTACAACTTTAACCTTATCACCATAAGATAGAATCTCCATGATAAAATCATAGGTAATATAGACTTTAAGTGATATTAATAATTCCTTAGCTGTATCTGACAAAATGGTCTGACTCTCATGCAGTGGCAAGGTCTTAATATATTTACCCTGCAGAAACTCGAACGATAAAATAATTTCCTCCGGGCCTCCACCATTAGGGCTGATAATACCGAAACAATCCTTGTAATTTTCGGAAACATCGTAAAAAGCAGGAAAGGAAAATTTTTGATTGGTAATCGACAGTTGAGAAAGGCGATCCAGGGCAAAGCTTTTAAGCGTATGATCTTTATCGTCTATGGCCATAAGGTACCAGCGATGTCTGAATTCCTTCAATGCAACAGGCTCTACAAAGCGAGTACTTGATTCTTCGTCTATAAATTTCTGATATACGAATTGAATTTTCAATCTGTTTTTTATGGAGTGCAGGAGTCCGTATATATTTTCTGTGCCCTGAGGCTGGCGGTTTTCAAGGTAAATATGCGGGCTCAGATCATGGGCTACGTTGAGTGAGTTAAATAAATCGAAAGCCTCCATCATTCTCTGGAAATTCATATATTCAAATTCGCTTTGAAAATCCTACCTGAAGGCCATCGTCCTGAGTTTGCAGGAATTCAAATTCATCCTCCATAAAATCCATGATTTCCTCGAAGGTGCAATAAGGTTTTGATTTTAGCTTTTTAAGAATCAGGAGATACCTGGAGATATAGCCTCTTTTTGACATTGGGCAAATTTTAATAAGTTTTGAAGATAGTAAAACTTTCTTTTTACGGAGTTTTAACCGTAGGTTTTGAAATGAGTAGCTTAAATTTTGTTTGACTGCCTCAGGCAGATAGTGCAGACCTGAATCCTAGAGAAGAAATTTTATGTAACGGATTAAAGTCTTTTTCATCCTGATTATAGATTTCGGTTAAGGTAAGCGGCGTTTGAATATCAGTAGAAAAGCCAAGTTTGCCTGACAGGCTTCTGGTTTTTTCTATACTCAACTCCTTAAACTCATATTTGGCAATCAGTCGTCCTTTTCTTAACAATGCAGGATCAACGCGAGACACATCTGTATTAAAGGAGCAAATAATCTGAACATTCAGACAGTCGGCAAGTAAACCATCAGCTATGTTGAGTAGGGCAGAGACAGGAGAGGCTCCTTTGTGTTGCCTGTCCAGTAATATATTCTCGGCATCCTCTATTACAAATATGGAGTTAGGATTATCAATAAGAACAGAAATAAGGTCAGGATTGGTGATAGCAGCAGCCATATTGGGGGGAAGAAAAATAACAGGTTTACGCACTGTAGAGA
>JBEGML010000171.1:0-4038 GCA_041183145.1 Bacteroidota bacterium
AGAGTGCTGCCTTTCAATTTTACCTCACAGGGACTTACAACATGGACCATATAATTTCATCTGAACTACTAAAGGCCAAGCTTAACGAATCAGCGCGGCTCAAGGAATCCTTATCTTCCAACCTGCATTTGATGCAGACCTTTGATCAGATAGTGGATGCGGTGATTAGTTGTTACAGGAATAAAGGCAAGGTGCTTTTTTGCGGAAATGGCGGCAGTGCTGCTGATGCTCAGCACCTTGCTGCGGAGTTAAGCGGAAGATTTTATTTCGACCGTAGTCCCTTGTATTCCGAGGCACTGCACGTGAACACTTCTTATCTCACAGCAGTAGCCAATGATTACTCTTATGATGAAATTTATGCACGTTTGTTGAGAGCTGCCGGAATAAAGGGCGACATATTGATTGGACTTTCAACAAGTGGAAACAGTAAAAATGTGATTAATGCCTTAATGGTAGCACGCGAGCAAGGTATGATTACGATAGGATTCACCGGGTTGGGAGGAGGCAAAATGAAGTCATGGTGTGATTATCTTATTGAGATTCCTTCAACTGATACGCCAAGAATTCAGGAATGTCACATGCTCATCGGGCATACTCTTTGTGAGCGTGTAGAGTCTGTTTTGTTCAGAAAGAATTCATGAGAGAAGCCATTATTTTGGCCGGAGGAGCGGGAACCCGACTTCAATCGGTGGTGAGCGATGTACCCAAACCTATGGCCATGGTTAACGGGAGGCCTTTTCTCACTTATCTTTTTTCTTTCCTTAAGCAGGAAAATTTTAACAGGGTGGTTTTATCGGCAGGATATATGCATGAGACAATCACCGGTTTTTTCAAAAATCATTATCTTGATTTGGAGGTGGAATACGCCATCGAAACAGAGCCACTAGGCACTGGTGGTGCACTGAGATTCGCAGCATCCAAGGCAGTTTCAGATACGCCTTTTGTTTTTAATGGCGATAGTCTATTCAAGGTTTCTGCTGCAGAGCTTGAAAGATTTCATCATACCCGTTTCTCTGATTTTTCTATTGCATTACGAGAAGTTGAAAATGCCTCACGTTATGGCGAGGTTCAGATAAATTCAGATAATGCAATCACGGCCTTTCGTGAAAAACAGGAGCATGCAGCACCCGGATTAATTAACGGAGGCGTTTATGTAGTAAATCGTAAAAAGTTCATAGACTCTACACCCGAAGGCAACTTCTCCCTTGAGCGCGATTTTCTGGCTAAAAGACCTGAAACATGGAGGTTTTATGCCAAGAAGTTTCAGGCCTATTTTATTGACATCGGAATACCTGAAGATTTTGCAAAGGCACAGCATGAACTCAGATAAAATAGTGATACATCAGGATTCATGCCTCTTTCTTGATCGTGATGGCGTCATTAACCGGCGTCATCCGGGTGATTATGTGAAAACCAAAGATGATTTTATTTTTCTGGATGGCAGCCTTCAGGCCATTCGTATGTTATCTGCGATTTTTCCCTGCATCGTGGTGGTTACCAATCAACAGGGTATAGGAAAGGGAAGAATGTCGCTTGAAGATTTTCATTCGGTAAATGATTACATGTTAAAATCAATTCAGGAAAATGGCGGAAGAATAGACCGGGTTTATTTTGCTCCTGATCTTGAAGGAGAGTTAAATACATTCAGGAAACCAAAAATTGGCATGGGTTTGCAGGCCAAGCAGGATTTTCCGTTTATAGATTTTACCCGTTCTGTGGTGGTAGGTGATTCCGATTCTGATATGAAATTCGGAAAAAAATTAGGATGCACCAATGTTCTCATACTCGGCAAAACCGATTATCAGGAGCGCGTAAAACCTGATTTTAAATTTGCCTCTCTTCTCAAGTTCGCTGAATTTTTGTTGCATACCTGAGAATTATTGCATCTTGATTTTTATGCAAGCCGGGTAAAGTGAAAGAGCATTAAAATCTGATTCCCATTACACAGATATCATCTACTTGTTCCTCTTGTCCTTTATATTCAAAGTGATAGGCAGTGAGTAAATTCTGCTGCTCCTTCATGGGCAAACCGGCAATCCCTGTCAGATATTCCTTAAACCTTTTGCGTGTGAGTTTGCGTCCGTTCTCACCGCCAAACTGATCTGCATAGCCATCTGTAGTTAAATATAAGATATCACCATGACCAATGTCAATTTCTTTGGTTGTGAAGGGTATCGGATTATCCGTCTTACCAACAGCCTGTTTATCTGGTTTCACCGCATAGATAGTTTTTTTTTCATTCCGATAAATCCATAAGGTATGATTAGCACCTGACCAGATAACTTTGTTCTCTCCGGGAACAAAACAAAGTATGGACGCATCCATTCCATCCTGAACATTTTCATCACTTCCCGCGAAGTTTCCTACCACCAGATCGCGGGTTTTATCCAGAATTTTTCCGGGCTCCCTTTCTTCAAATTCATTCAATGCTCTGTTGAGTGCATTGTGGCATACCACACTTACCATGGCGCCCGGTACACCATGTCCGGTGCAATCGCAAACCGCCAGATAAATAGTTTCATCTATCAGTTGCATCCAGTAAAAATCTCCGGCTACAATATCTTTTGGCTGATAGATGAGAAAGTACTCCGGGAGGTGATGATGCATGAATTGCTCAGAAGGAAGAATCGCCTGTTGAATTCTTCTTGCGTACTCAATGGAGGAGAGTATTTCTCTTTTCTGCTCTTCCACCTTTGTTTTTTGCATTCCGATAATTCTCTTTTGTTTTTGGTTTACTTTCAATCGCTTGTAAATAACTGCCAGAGCCGATGAGAGCAATAGAACTGTGATTAGCATGTAGAGTTGCTGATTTTTCTTCAGCTTTAATTCTGCATTTTGCTGCGATAACTGAGCATCTTTAAGACGATTTGCACTGGCTAACTTAAGGCTGTCTTCAATTTGTTTGCGGTCGAATTCAAGTTGAATATCTTTCTGCAACAGATCCTTCCTTGACCTTGTATTCATATTTACGATTAGATTGCTCCGGTATTTTTCAAGAAAATGGTAAGCCTGGCGAAAATCTCCCAGACACTCATAGGAATTGGCAAGTAATTGGTAAAGTATGCCGGCTTCTTCTTTATCCTCACTGCCAGAAAAGTAATGAAGTGCTTTCATGGAATAACCGATTGCCTGACGGTAATTTTTTTGATTATAGTAAACCTCACCGAGTGTCCTATAGGCCGAAGACAAATTAGCTTTTTGATAATTTGTGTCGATAAGGCTCAGACTTTTTTCAACAAGCAATCTGGCTTCTGAAAATTTCTTTAGCGCAACTAAGGTACCCGCTGTATTATTCAGTGATAGCATATGCATCTCAGGGTTCGTTTGAGTAGAATAATACTGCATGCAATCCTCGTATGCCTTGAGTGCCAAATCGAATTTTTTCTGATGGAAATAGATGGCTGCGAGATTATTCTTTACTGAAAAATATCCGGATGGGTCCTGATTTTTTTTCTCTATCTCAAGGCTCCTTTTAAAAAAATTCTCTGCTTTGCTGTATTCTTCCATATAGGTATATAGATTCCCTATATTTTCAGAAATTAAGGAAACCCCGATGCTGTCTCCGATGCGTTCTGCGAGTAGGAGACCTCTGAAATAATAATCATAGGCTTCACCATAGAGACTTAAATTCACGCATTGCATGCCTATTGAATTCAGACTAATGACCTGACCGGGAATATCTGCTGTTTTTTTAAACTGGCTTAATGCCTTTTGGTGGTATTCGTAAGATTTTTGGTACTGGTTTTTTCTGCTGTGTACTTTTGCATAAAGCCTCAGCCACAGCGCATGTGCAGCAGGATTTTGTTGCGGACGATACTTCGTTTTAAATTCGGCCAATAGCTGTTCAATAGAATCAGGATTTGCCTCAATTGATTCATTTTTTATCTCTTTAAGAAATTGTGTTAATGAAGCAGCATTGTTTGATTTTAATTTCTCATCAAAAGATTTTTTGATACGTTCAGGGTAGGCTGAGGACTGTGCAGCGCTCTGTGCATTAATACCGAGTAATAAAAAAAAATTAATGATTAAGAACCGGAA
>JBEGML010000172.1:0-3540 GCA_041183145.1 Bacteroidota bacterium
ATTTCATTCTCACAACAGGTCCTGTTCCGTTAGTTCCGAGGAATGCATATGCTCCGTAGATGGGAAATCCATCATAGGCAAAACCCAGTAAAGGGGAATGTTGCGTGCTATCTATGGCATAAAGACCATCGGCAGCATAAAGGTTACAGATTGTAGAAAGAACATTAAGGTCGAGGTTAAAAGCACTTGGATTTTGATGATGGTGATAATTTCCCATGGCAGGGTGTCCCTTGGAACAATCAAACCCCAGTCTTTCAGCAGGAATAGCATCTCTGTTCCAATCCATACTGGCTCCGGGCCCACCCGGACATGGAGGATTTCCGGGTCCGCCGCAAAGTGCGTTTGTGCCCGGATTCCATGCAACTCCATCACGATAATCGAACAGGGCCACACCGTTAATAAAAACACCGATATTGCCACCATTAGTTGGTGTTGGGTTGCCGGTGTTTTGTGCAGGACTCAGGGGAAATTTAAAGATGGCATTCTGATCACTTGCAAGAGATGGATTCCCATCAAGGAAGGGGCCGGTGGGGTAGGCAGGAATACCGTTAGTGCTAACATAAACCCAGTTTGTTGAATACTGTACGCTTTGAACATTGGCTTCAATATTATCTTGTATGGCGGTGGAATTTCCGTTAACATAGTGACTGCCTTGAAGTCCGTTTGTGTTAATCAGCCAATTGGTGATTACCGGATTTGTTTGGGAATAAGCCGATGACGCCATTAGCCAGATGCAAGATAATGTTAGCAGAACTCTTTTCATTTTGATTGGGTTTGTGAGTTTAGATGCAAAATAATGATAATTCCTTCGCCGGGTCTACATTTTTTTTGGGTAATAACGGAAATCCGGATTTTTCAGAAATTTCTGATCATTTAGTGTCAGTAAAAATGCTTGCAGATCAACTCTTTCTTTATCACTTATTCTGCCGATATTATTAATTTTTTCTGAGACATATTTATCTTTTCGGGAAAGCGAGGCATAATGTTTCAGCACATCCTGAATAACCTGAAATCTCCCGTCATGCATGTATGGATAAGTATAGCTGATGTTTCTTAGGCTGGGAACCTTGAAGCAGAGGCTATCTGATTTTTTTCCGCTGATGCGCATTCTGCCCTGATCTTTTAGCACACTGTCTGAATCAAGGCCATTGTTGCTGAAACTGTAATCGGTGAAAAGAGGAGGGGGGTGGCAGGAAGCACATTTCTGCATGAATATTTTTTCACCTGCGGCTTCTTGTTCACTGAATAAGGCCCTACCACTTTTTACCTGGTCGTAAAGCGCATTCTTACTCTCCAGTGTAAGCATAAAGGCAGACAATGATTTCAGTAGTCTTTCTCCGCTGACAGAGTCGCTGCCGAATGCAGATTTAAATTGTGTTTTATATGCTTCGTTTTTTTGTAGCTTTTCTAATAAATGATTTAATGTTTCTCCCATTTCGGCAGGATGTGTTAAGGGGAAAAGGGCCTGCATATCGAGATGATGTATAGCCCCATCCCACATGAAATAAGGTTGCCAGGCGAGATTCATCAGGGCTGGCGCATTTCTTTTGCCGATGCTGTCATAGATACCGTGGCTGAGCGCATGATCGGTATGTGCAAAGGCATTGTAGGGTGAATGACATGATGCGCAGGATATACTTCCGTCTGCAGATAGAAGAGGATCGTAAAAGAGTTTTTTTCCAAGCAGTACCTTTTCTTTGGTGAGGGGATTCGAGCTGCTGTCATAAATTTTTTCAGGCCAGATGACTTCATTCTGTAACACCGTATTACTAAGGCTGATCAGGCCAATGAATAGAATTATTATAGGAAATAAGTAGCGCATTATCTTATCTGAATACCTTGACTGAATGCCTTCATGAGTAAATGGCTTTTTTCTCCGGGTAACATCGAATGGAAGATTTCATTGCTGATCATCAACTGTATAAGGTTGTTCAGATTTAGACATACCCTTGGATTATTTCTATCTGAGTTGTTCTTTAGAGGAAAAAGATCTTGCTGCAATGGGCCAAAGCCACCCGCGTGAATAAGCACATCTTGCCTATCTCCACTTTTCATCGTCAGTACTCCTTCAAGTTTCAACTCAATATATCCGCTGTGCCAGGCCCAATACATTCCATTGAAGGGATCCAGATCGCCCTCCTTGGCTCCGTCTTTTTGAGTAAGACTGTCAACGCCGGTATACCAGTGACTGCCGGGCTCACCTTCCAGCTTCAGCGTATCCTTGCCATTGTTGATATCAATCAGGTGATATTCCTGGGTGTCGGGAATATTTTTACTGCTGCAGGATAGATAGAATTGTAGTTTTTTTATTTGAAGTAAATGTCCGTCTGCAGATTTAACCCCCGCTTTGTTTGCCTGCTCAAAGTTCTCAAGATATACAGGTATGCGGCATTCAGTTTTTTCTGCACCGGATATCTGAATGAGATATCCGAATAAAAGCCATGCGTAAATTAAAATGAGATTCATGCAAAACCCGAAGCCTCTGGCTTGTGATGTTTGAAATTACCTTTCGAATTTAGTTATTAAGATTTGATTTTCCTTTGTCTGCAACCCTTATTTGTTTTGCTGAAATATATTTCCCTGCGTTTGATAATATTGATTTTTAAAATGTCCTGCTGTTGCGTATTGCCCTTGCTTCACTTACTTTTATGGCGAAAAGTCTTAAATGAATCTATCTGCCGTCATCATCACCTTCAATGAAGAAAAAAACATCAGAAGTTGTATAGAATCACTTCATGACATTGTCGATGATATTGTGGTGGTTGACAGTTTTTCTTCGGATAACACTCCGCTTATTTGTTCTTCTTTTCCTGCTTTACGTTTTTTTCAGTCTGAGTGGAAGGGATATGCAGCTCAAAAGAATTACGGCAATAATCTAGCTCTTCACGATTGGATTTTATCGCTTGATGCAGACGAGGTTTTAAGTCCGGAATTGCGTGATTCCCTGAAGCAATGGAGAGTCAATCCCTGTGCTGCAGGATTTAACCGTTTAACTTCTTATGCAGGCAAATGGATTCGTTATGGTGGATGGTATCCGGATTTTAAATTCAGAATTTTTGATCGCAGACAGACAAGATGGGAGGGTTTAATTCATGAGCAATTGATTTTTGCTTCAGGAAATGAAACGGAAATCACAAGGCTCAATGGCGATTGTCTGCATTACAGTTTTCCTGATGAGCACTCTCATTTACTGCAGACTGATAAATTCAGCAGACTATGGGCTCAGCAGGCATTTCAATCAGGGAGGAGGCATTCACAGATGAAGCAGATTTTTGGCCCTGTTATTCGTTTTGTCAGAGATTATTTTTTTCTCAGCGGCTTCAGAGATGGCAAGGCCGGTTTTCGTATTGCTCTGATTTCTGCGCGCGCAATAGCCTGCAGGCAGCGTTATCTAAAAGAGTTGATTGATGAAAAGCGTGGTCATTGATCTCAGAAAAATTTCAGATCCTTATTCAGGACTCGGGCAGTTTTCGCTTTCTCTTGGCGAATCACTTTACCGACTTAATACGGAATTAAATCTTCTTTTCCTCATACCCGATA
>JBEGML010000173.1:0-2727 GCA_041183145.1 Bacteroidota bacterium
ACCCGTTTTTACCACATCTGAAAACTGAAATCCGGCAGCCTGTAAAATGGCCTGCAGGTTTTGCATGACGCGAGTGGTTTCTTGAATGATATCGCGGGTTTCCAGCTCTCCGTTGGCAGGATTTATAGCTATCTGACCAGAGGTATAGAGGAAATTCCCGATTTGTACAGCCTGACTGTAAGGTCCTATGGGAGCCGGGGCATCAGGGGTGTGAATAATCTTTTTCATAACTTGTGAAATTGCTCCAAAGGTAAAACCTTTGAGCCCACTCATGGAATATATTCTCATTCCCCTCACGGCCCTGCTGGCCTCCCTGCTAACCTTCTTCTCAGGATTCGGCCTGGGAACCCTGCTCACTCCGGTTATGGCGCTATTCTTCCCCATTGAAGAGGCCATCTTTCTTACCGCCATCGTGCACCTCAGCAACAACATCTTCAAATTTATTCTCACGGGAAAATCGATGAATTACAGCCTGCTGATGAAATTCGGCTTGCCTGCCATCGGAGGAGCTTATTTAGGAGCGCAGCTTTTATTTGAACTACAAGACAACAGCCTGTACAATTACAGTTTATTCGGAAAGGAATTTGATATAAGTCAACTCGGTCTGGTGGCAGGCAGTATCATCTTGTTTTTTGCCTTTTGGGAAATTATTCCTGCCTTGAATAAACTGGAGGCAGATACCAAATGGATGATGCCCGGCGGACTACTCAGCGGCTTCTTCGGCGGGCTTACCGGCAATCAGGGGGCCTTGCGCAGTGCCTTTCTGATGCGGTTCAAACTGAGCAAAGAAAGCTTCATCGCAACCGGAATAGGCATTGCCTGCCTGATTGATTTCACCAGACTTCCCCTGTATCTGCAGGGCATCGGAGAATCGGATCACAGCCTACAGACACCCCTGCTCATCGTATCTGCCCTCGCTGCCTTCACGGGAGCCTTTTTCGGAAGCCGTTACCTAAAAAAGACCACCTTGGAAAACGTACAAAAAATCGTTACCACCATGCTGATCATAATTTCCTTGCTGATGATGTTTGGCATCGTCTGATTTCCCGCCCTTTTTGCAAATTTGTAACCGCATTACATACAATGAAAACCGAAGCACCCTACCAACCCCAACATAAAATCAGAGTGGTGACCGCCGCATCTCTGTTCGACGGACACGATGCCGCCATTAATATCATGCGCCGCATCATACAGAGCAGCGGAGCAGAAGTCATCCACCTCGGGCACGACAGAAGCGCTAAAGAAGTGGTAGATTGTGCCATACAAGAAGATGCCAATGCCATTGCCATGACCTCCTACCAGGGCGGACATATCGAGTACTTTAAATACATGCACGATTTGCTGAAAGAAAGAGGCTGCGGACATATCAGGATCTTTGGCGGTGGAGGGGGCGTTATTCTGCCACATGAGATCGAAGAGCTGCATCAATATGGCATCACCCGCATTTACTCACCTGACGACGGTCGTGCAATGGGTCTGCAAGGCATGATCAACGATATGCTTACAAAATGCGATTTCCCCACCGGAGCCAACCTCAACGGAGAAGCAAGCAAGATAGATCCTGCTCATCCCTATGCCATAGCCAGACTCATCAGCGCAGCAGAAAACTTTCCAGATCAGTTTTCAAAGATTCATCAGAACATCATACAGGGAAAAAACCTTTCGAAGGTGCCTGTACTGGGCATCACCGGAACTGGAGGGGCCGGAAAATCTTCATTGGTAGATGAGCTCGTCAGAAGATTTCTAATCGATTTCGAAGACAAGTCTATCGCCATCATCTCTGTAGATCCCTCCAAGAGAAAAACCGGAGGGGCACTGCTGGGAGACAGAATCCGCATGAACTCTATCAACAGCGAGAGAGTTTATATGCGCTCGCTGGCCACACGTCAGAGCAACCTCGCCCTAAGTAAATATGTGAAAGAAGCACTCGAAGTGGTAAAGGCAGCAGGCTTCGATATGGTGATTCTTGAAACCTCAGGTATAGGACAGAGCGATACTGAAATCATGGAGCATTCCGATATGGCCTTGTATGTGATGACACCCGAATACGGAGCCGCCACACAACTCGAGAAAATCGATATGCTCGACTTTGCCGATGTTATTGCCCTGAATAAGTTCGATAAGCGCGGAGCCCTTGATGCCCTGCGTGACGTACGCAAGCAATACAAACGTAACCACCAGCAGTGGGACCTTGAAGATGAGCAAACCCCGGTATTTGGTACCATTGCCTCACAGTTCAACGACCCAGGCATGAACAGGCTTTACAAAGCTGTGATGGATAAGCTGGTAGAAAAAACAGGCGCAGAATTAAAATCAGGCTACACCATCACAGACGAGATGAGCGAAAAGGTGTACATCATTCCACCTGCCCGCACCCGCTACCTTTCTGAGATTTCAGAGGTAAACCGCAACTACCGCGGAAAAACCGAACAACAGGTGCAGATTGCGGAAAAGCTTCAGTCACTGAAAACAACCATACAGCACCTGTCGAAAAGCAAAATCGAAGACCGTGACCGCATCATCAAAAAGCTGGAGGAAGAGTACACCATCCTCAGCCGCGACTTCGATCCTCACCTGCTGAACATCCTCGAAAACTGGAATGCTAAACTTGCAAATTATAAAAACGATTACTTTATTTTTAAGGTAAGAGACAAAGAACTAAAAATTCAAACCCATACAGAGTCTCTAAGTCATACGCAGATTCCCAAAGTTGCCGTGCCTAACTAC
>JBEGML010000174.1:0-3551 GCA_041183145.1 Bacteroidota bacterium
GTTGTATAGCTTGCGCAATGCGGCCTACAGCACTCTGGTGAAGATGCCTCTGTCGTTTTTCGCCAGTCGACGGGTGGGCGAGCTGAATAGCCGTATCTCTTCCGATCTGAGTCAGATCGGAGATACCTTCACACTGAACCTTGCGGAATTTCTTAGGCAGCTCATCATCATTATCGGCGGAATCGTGGCTTTATTTCTTACCTCTATGAAGCTTGCTCTGGTGATGCTTGCTGTGATTCCGGTGGTGGCTGTGCTGGCGGTTATTTTTGGTCGTTACATCAGACGCCTCAGTAAGCAGGTGCAGGACGCAATTGCGGAGAGTAATACTATCGTGGAAGAAACCCTCCAAGGTATCACGAATGTTAAGGCCTTTGCCAATGAGTTTTTTGAAATTGTGCGTTACGGTAGGGTAACTTCGGGTATCAGAGATCTTGCGGTTAAGGGCGGTAAGGCTAGAGGGGCTTTTTTTTCATTTATTATTTTCTGTCTTTTCGGAGCGATTATTTTGTTGATCTGGGTGGCAGTTAGGCTTGAGAAATCAGGCGAGATTTCACATTGCACGATGATACAGTTTATGCTTTATACCATTTTTGTTGGAGCTTCTATCGGTGGTATCGCAGAGCAGTATTCTCAGATACAGAAGGCAGTAGGTGCCACTGAGCGTTTGATGGAGATTCTGGATGCCACTCCTGAGGCGGTGTATGAGAAGGATAAAGGTGCTATGAACCGTTTTCATGGTGAAGTGGACTTTAAGGACGTGAAATTTTCCTACCCTTCCCGTGTGGAAGTAGAGGTTTTAAAAGGTTTGAATTTTAAGGTGGCCTCGGGGCAGAGCGTGGCTCTGGTAGGGCAAAGTGGAGCGGGTAAATCGACTATTGTTTCTCTCATTCTGCGCTTTTATGATCCTGTATCGGGGCAAATTCTGATAGATGGTAAGCCATCTGCATCCTATCCTCTTACGGCAATGCGCGATCAGATGGCAATTGTTCCTCAGGATGTTTTATTATTCGGTGGAACGATTTACGAGAATATTTCTTATGCAAAACCGGGAGCTTCTCGTGATTTGGTAAGAGAGGCTGCGCAAAAGGCTAATGCACTTGAGTTTATCGATAGTTTTCCCGAGGGTTTTGATACTGTGGTTGGCGAGCGTGGCATTAAACTTTCCGGCGGTCAGCGCCAGCGTATTGCTATTGCCCGTGCAGTATTAAAGGATCCGGCTATTTTGATTTTAGACGAGGCCACCAGCTCATTGGATTCTGAGTCTGAACGTCTGGTGCAGGCTGCTCTGGATGAATTAATGAAGGGAAGAACTACCTTCATTATCGCCCATCGCTTGAGTACCATCAGAAATGCAGATCTGATTCTGGTGCTGGAAGAAGGGGTAGTAAAAGAGCAGGGGACGCATGCGGAGTTAATTTCAGGCAATGGCTTGTACGCCACGTTGAGCAAACTGCAATTCAGCAATTCATTGAGTTAAGCTTTCGTATCTTTGCAGGGCAGAACGGTTCGCCGCCTTCGTCTAACAGCGGGGGAGGAAAGTCCGGGCAACTACGGGCACCATACTTCCTAACGGGAAGGGGGTCGGATGACACGGCTCACAGAAAGTGCAACAGAAAATAAACCGCCTGTTTACAGGTAAGGGTGAAACCGTGGGGTAAGAGCCCACGGCCTTTGTGGTGACACAATAGGCTGGTAAACCTTATGGGTTGAAAGACCAAATAAACCGGAAGCGGGATTCGTCCCGGCGTTTTGTCCGTAACGCGCGCAAGCTTTCCGGAGGGTAGGTCGCTACAGGTGTATGGTGACATACATCGCAGATAAATGGCGAGCACCGCGCAAGCGGCACAGAACCCGGCTTACAGGTCTGCATGGTCAAGGCCCCTGCCTCTGCAAAAAGGCGGGGGTTTTTTTACTTGTAATGCGCGGCCGCACAAGCCTTCTGCATGAATGGAAGTGATTAAAATGGCAGAATGCCAGCGGATTTTCATAAAAAAATAAACATAGTGAGCAGTTTGTCTTTAGAAACTTTTATCTCAGTTTATTTTTGGGTTCTTTCGGTTAGGAAAATCAAAAAAAAGTTATCAGGCTTTTAACAAACTGACCTCAATTTAATGCATCAGAGTGTTGGGAAAAAGAAATAAATATGGCGCTTGAAATGATATTTCCGGTAAAATAGGAGAGAATAAATATCTCCTACTGCAGGTTAAGTATGCAATGATTTCATGATTACTTCTTGAGGAATTTGTAGTCTCAGTTTCAGAGCATGTAGCTGAAGAAAAAAAAGATAAAAGGATAAAAATAAATAGGTAGAGGTAAATGATTTAAATGGCATGACACAGACTTTAAGGTAATAAGCCTTTCAAGAGGTCTGTGTTTATCCTAAATCTTATTTTGGCTTTCGGTTAATTGCTTTTAATGACTTTATGGGTAATGTCATTTGAACCGATAATTCTCAGGAAGTAAAGTCCTTTTGCGAGGTTATGAGTTTGAATTTTCATCTCCATTCTGTCTATATTCCCAGAGGATATTTCTTTTCCGAATAAGTCGTGCAGGATATATCGCGCCCCAATTTGATTATCATCGACTGTAAACGTAATTTGTTCATTGAAAGGATTTGGATAAACAATATTCTGTGATGCAAGTTTCATTGCATTACTTTTTGTTTTGGTTATCAAGTAGTTACTGAGATATGGGCCAAGATTGAATTTATGCAGTTTTGGAGAGATGCTAACAACACTTTGGGTGAATCTTTCGTTGGAGCAGTAATAATTTAGTCCATCGCTGCTTGCAATTCCTTCTATCTGATGGAAGGAAAGGTTGATATTCAGTTTCCGCTTGTTTCCCAGATGGAAATCTGTACCTGTAAAATCGTAAAGTAAATAAATGAATGGCTGGAGCGTAGTGGAATAACCGCAGAGTGCAATTACCCGGGATGTATCATTCAGGCTGGCTCCTGTGATTAATCCTTGCACATTAATCTGGAATTTTCTGACAGCAACATGTGTCCCCGGATTTTTTGAAACAGAATAAACTGTTGTTTTTTGTGAGGTCCACATTTTCGAAAAAAGGTAAATGCTGTCTTGGTCTGCTATCATGGCTTCACAATCGAAGTCGGTAGCATTTGCTCCTACCGGGGTTACTGGATTTTGATCGGAGTAGCTGAATTTGATAGTGTCTACAATTGCCTGTCCTGCCAGCAAAGATTGTTTGTTGATTCTTAGAATTTGAAGGTTAGTTCTTGCTCCGTTTAAATTATTGCCAAAATCACCAACGTAAAAATAGTTACTGTCGGAGGTGATATCTTCCCAATCAATATTTGAACTGCCAATAACCGGAAATTGCTGAATCCCTGAGGTGTCATTCAAACTGAATCTGTACAGGCGAATATCTGAATTGTCATTGTGTGTCCAGGCGGAATCTCCGGAAATAAGAAGACCTGAAGTTTCATTGATTATGGCTGGCAGGGTCATGCTGCTTGATGGGACAATACTGGTAGTATTGTAGAGGCAGGATCCATCGTTCAAGTTTGCACTGCTGTTATAGTTATTGGC
>JBEGML010000175.1:0-6581 GCA_041183145.1 Bacteroidota bacterium
GATATATCCGGCTTAACAGTTGGCATTCCGGGCAAAGCCACAACTGCCAATGCTTTATTGACAATGGCTTATCCAGAACTGAAAGACAAACGAGAAATTATTTTTTCAGAAATAGAGCATCGTGTCTTGGATGAAACCATCGAGCTCGGCTTACTCATACATGAAAAACGTTTCACCTATATCAATAAAGGGCTTTTTTTGCTAAAGGATTTGGGCCAGTGGTGGGAAGAGAATACTTCAGAAGCTATTCCGCTGGGATGTATTGCCATCAACAGAAAACTTCATCCGGAGATTCAGAAGGAACTAAACGTGCTGATTCGAGACAGCATTATTTTTTCAAGGAATTTTCCAGAGAGTGTAATGCCGTTTGTTGTTTCGCTGGCAGATGAGATGGACTACGACGTTATTAGAAAACACATTAGTCTTTATGTAAACGATTACTCGCTTCAATTGGGAAAAGGTGGCATATTTGCAAGCGAAACCTTTTTCAAGCTTGGCTCAGAAGCAGGTTTATTCAAAAACATACCCAAAGACTGGCTCTTAAATTTCGAATAATGATTGTAATAACCGGTGCTGCTGGATTTATTGGAAGTTGTCTCTCTGCATTTCTATTGAGATCAGGTTACACAGATTTAGTCTTGTGTGATGACTTTAACAAGGCAGAAAAAAGCAACAACCTTCTTTCACTTGGAGAGTTGCCCAAAGTGGATCGCGAGGAACTTTTTTCCTGGATTCGAAAACACCATCGCAGGGTACAATTTGTTTTTCATTTAGGAGCCAGAACAGACACTGCTGAATTCAATTACGATCTATTGTATCGCCTGAATACAGGATATTCTAAACAGGTTTTTTCGATCTGCAGCGAGTTTGGTATTCCCCTAGTTTATGCATCCTCTGCTGCAACCTATGGAGACGGAAGTTTAGGTTTCAGTGATGAAATGACTAATCCCGAAAAACTCAAACCTCTGAATCCATATGGAGAATCAAAACAACAATTTGATTTGTGGGTATTGAAGCAAGCCACAACACCGCCTTTTTGGGCAGGGTTAAAATTTTTTAACGTCTATGGTCCAAACGAATACCACAAGGGCCGCATGGCATCTGTGATTTTCCATGCATATCATCAGATCAGGCAAACAGGAAGGTTGAAACTTTTCAGGTCACACAACCCCGATTACAGAGACGGGGAGCAACTGAGAGATTTTATTTTCGTGGAAGACATAAGCAGAGTTTGTCTTTTTCTTCTTCAAAACAGACGTGGCTCAGGCATCTACAATCTGGGGTCAGGAAATGCACGGACTTTTTATGATTTGGGCAAGAACGTATTCAATGCTATGGGCATTCAGCCTGCAATTGATTACATCGACATACCTGTTGACATTAGAGATAAATATCAGTATTACACTGAAGCCAGTCCGGGAAAACTGCGCAAAGCAGGCTACGACTCGCCCTTTGTCACGCTTGAAGATGGAATCCGGGAATATGTTCAGAAATATCTTGCAAACAACATTAACTATTGATGCTTAAGGATTTATTCTATTTTCTAATGTCGATGAAAGCGGTGAGATATTTTTTTGCTGCAGGTATTGCTACTCTGGTCGATGTTTTTGTTTATTTCTCAGTTTTTAATTTCGTGCTGCACCAGAAACCCTTTGAGGCTCTTGGGCTTATTGTACTGAAAGCGCCTACATTTTCATTGATTTGCAGTTATTCCACCGGACTAGTGACCAATTTTGCAATTTCAAGACTTTGGGTTTTTACAGGTTCAGAACTATCCGGGAAAAACCAATTTTTCAGATTCATTCTGGTAGCATTGGTTGTGCTGATAGCAAATTACTTTTTTATGTACTTCTTAATTAGGGTTCTGGACTGGTATCCTACAATTGCCAGAGGATTTTCAGCCATTACCATTGGCTTGTTTAGTTTCATTGCCCACAAAACCTTTTCATTTAAATTATAAAGGGGCTACTGGTCGGTAGCCCCTTTTAGTCATTAACGCATAATATCATATTAGCCACTACACATTTCGCAGGAGTCTGGATTGTCGAGGGCACAAGCGATTTGCTGCATTGCAAAATCGGGCTCATCAATAAGGCTAGTCTGTGTGGAAGATACAACGGCTGCGGCTGAAGATTCAACTGCGGAGAGGTTGTTCGTCTGCGTTTCTCCCGGTGATTTTGAGTCTTTTGCGGGTGCTTCTACGGTAAATTTGATAGCATCCGCAGCAGCTTTTGTTCTCAGATAGTACATTCCGGTTTTGAGTCCCTTTTCCCAGGCATAGAAATGCATAGAGGTAAGTTTTGCCATGTTAGGGTTCTGCATAAACAGATTCAGGCTTTGACTCTGACAAATGAAGGCACCGCGATCTGCAGCCATGTCAATAATTGCTTTTTGCTTAATCTCCCATACCGTTTTGTAGAGTTCCTTGATATTGTCAGGAATTTCATCGATGGATTGAACAGATCCGTTAGCAGCGATGATGCTGTTCTTCATGCTTTCATTCCATAGGCCAAGCTGAACCAGGTCTTTCAGGAGATATTTATTCACGATAATAAATTCACCTGATAGTGTACCCCGCTTGTAAACATTGCTTGTAAAGGGTTCGAAACACTCGTTATTCCCCAATATCTGAGAGGTTGATGCGGTGGGCATAGGAGCGAGCAAAAGACTGTTTCTTACACCGAACTTTTTAATTTCTTCACGCAGAATGTCCCATTCCCAACGGTTTGATGGCGTAACTCCCCACATATCAAACTGGAATATTCCCTGAGAAATGGGTGAGCCTGAAAAAGACTCATATGGACCATTTGCAGCTGCAAGATCTTTTGAAGCGGTAAGTGCAGCGTAGTAAATGGTCTCAAAAATATCACGATTCAACTGAGCTGCCTCTGAGCTGTCGAAAGCCAGACGCATGAGGACAAATACATCTGCCAGACCCTGAACTCCCAGTCCGATTGGCCGATGTCTGAGATTGGAATTTCGGGCCTCAGGAACCGGATAATAATTACGGTCAATTATTTTATTGAGGTTGCATGTGGCAACATACGTAACTTCAAAGAGTTTTTGATGATCGAACTCACCTTGATTGACAAAGCGAGGCAGAGCGAGTGATGCCAGATTACACACCGCGACCTCATCTGCGGAGGTATATTCAAGAATTTCAGTACACAAGTTGCTGCTCTTAATTACGCCCAGGTTCTTCTGATTTGATTTGGCGTTGCAGGCATCTTTGTAGAGCATGTATGGATTGCCGGTCTCTATTTGTGAATCGATGATAGCGAACCACAATTCTTGAGCTTTTATAGTTTTGCGCTGACGGCCTTCCTTTTCGTATTTCTTGTAGAGTTTATCAAATTCCTCACCGTAGCATTCTGCCAGGCCTGGGGCTTCATTTGGACAAAACAAAGACCATTCACCATCTTCTTTAACCCTTTTCATAAACAAATCGGGGATCCACATAGCAGTGAATAAATCACGGGCTCTGATTTCCTCTTTACCGTTATTTTTTCTCAGGTCGAGAAAATCGAAAACATCGGCGTGCCAAGGTTCGAGATAAATTGCAAAACTTCCTTTTCTCTTGCCCCCGCCCTGATCAACGTAGCGGGCTGTATCATTGAAAACCCGGAGCATTGGAATAATTCCATTACTGGTGCCATTAGTTCCTCTGATGTAGGAACCTGTGGCCCGCACATTATGTATGCTTAATCCTATTCCCCCGGCACTTTGGGAGATTTTGGCGCATTGTTTCAAGGTATCGTAGATACCATCGATGCTATCTTCTTTCATGGTCAGAAGGAAGCACGAAGACATCTGGGGCTTGGGGGTACCTGCGTTGAAAAGTGTTGGCGTGGCATGCGTAAACCATCTTTCACTCATGAGTTCATAAGTTTGGATAGCAGACTCAAGGTCTTCCTTGTGAATTCCCACAGCCACTCTCATGAGCATATGCTGTGGTCTTTCAGCAACCTTTCCATTCAGTCTCAGCAAATAACTTCTTTCCAGGGTTTTGAAGCCAAAATAGTCGTAGCCAAAATCACGATCGTAGATAATGGTGGAATCCAGTAGTTGCGCATTTTTCTGGATGATTTCATGAACATCCTTTGCAATCAATGGCGCATGCAGTCCGGTCTTCGGATCGACGAACTCATAGAGAGCGCACATAGTACGGCTAAAAGACTTCTCAGTACTCTTATGTAGATTACTCACCGCAATTCGGCTTGCCAGTAAAGCATAGTCCGGGTGTTTGGTTGTCATGGAGGCGGCAATCTCAGCAGCAAGATTATCGAGTTCCATTGTTGATACTCCCGGGTAGATTCCTTCAATCACCTTCATGGCAACTGCAATAGGATTGACATGCTGAGGCTCCAGCCCGTAGCAAAGTTTCTGAATTCTTGCTGTGATTTTGTCAAATTTTACGGATTCTTTGTTTCCGTCACGCTTAACTACGTACATGTTTGTTGTATGTTTTTTTTGTTAGAAATCCTCTTCGAGGCTGAATACATTTTTATCCTTTCCGCCCATAACGCCGGCCTTCTGATATTCAGCGACTCTCTTCTCAAAGAAATTGGTTTTGGCGTTCAGGGAAATAAGCTCCATGAAATCGAAGGGATTGGTGGTGTTGTATGTTTTGCTGCAACCAAGTGCGACCAGGAGCCTGTCGGCAACGAACTCAATGTATTGTCTCATTAGTTCCGCGTTCATTCCGATAAGTTTCACAGGCAGGGCGTCTGTAACGAACTCCTTTTCAATCTCAACGGCATTGGTGATGATTTCTTTGACCTTTTCTTTTGGCAGAGGATTTTGAAGTTGTGAGTAAAGCAAGCATGCGAAATCACAATGGAGGCCCTCATCGCGGGAAATCAGCTCATTTGAAAAACTAAGTCCCGGCATAAGCCCTCTTTTCTTCAACCAAAAAATCGAGCAAAAGCTACCTGAGAAAAATATTCCTTCGACGGCTGCGAATGCAACGAGTCTCTCTGCGAAAGATCCATTGGATATCCATTTTAATGCCCAGTCTGCTTTTTTGCCTACACAGGGCACGGTATCGATTGCATGAAAAAGTTTGTTTTTTTCAGCCGGATCTTTGATGTAGGTATCAATCAGAAGACTGTAGGTCTCTGAGTGGATATTTTCTATCATTATTTGATATCCGTAGAAGCATCTTGCTTCGGGCCATTGCACTTCGTTCATGAAGTTAATAGCGAGATTTTCATTTACAATTCCATCACTGGCGGCAAAAAAGGCGAGTACATGTTTTATGAAATGCTTTTCCTCCTCATTTAGCTTATTATTCCAATCAACTAAATCAGAGCCAAGATCTATTTCCTCTGCCGTCCAAAAGCTTGCCTCAGCTTTTTTATACATATCCCAAACATCTTTATGCTTGATAGGAAAGAGAACGAATCTGTCCTTATTTTCCTGTAAAATTGGTTCAATCATTGTGTTTTAACTTGCTAGGTTAATCGGTTTATTTTTTTGGAATGGGCGAAGACAAAAAATGCCCGCCCGGGCAATACAAATGTTCCTCAATTTGTCGGAGGAGTCAAGTTGAAAGGATTAACATTCCTCCTTATTTTTTAACATGTAGTTAAATAATTAAAAATCAGTCTTTTGCCTACTGAAAAAAAATCTAAGACAAAGAATTAACAAGCAGCTGTTATTTTCAGACTGAAAAATTAACCTCAGATGTTGGAAAAAGTTTTGTATAAAATTTTGAAGTATGTTGTCTTGCAATTATAAATTAACTGGTTTTCTGCATAAGCAGAGAATTTGCTTTTCCCAAGATTTGAGAAAGTCCGGATTTATCTGAGCCACCGGCGCTGGCGTAAAAAGGCTGGCCTCCTCCCCCGCCCTTAATGACAGGCGCAAGAGTTTTGATTATTTCCACGGCGCTGAGGCCTTGATTTTCGAGCCACTTGCTGCTACATCCGGCGTGAATCATAGGCTTACCATCGACTTCAGCGCACAACACCACAACGAGAGACACATCAGTTTCTTTCAACTGAAAGCAAAGATCTTTGAGAGCATCAGCGGCATCAAGCGATACTGAAGCAATAATTGCCATACCATTGGCAACATGGCGACTTTGAGTGATCAGACTTTCTTTGAGTTCTTTTGTTTTTTCGCGGTAGAGTTGCTCGATTTTTTTCTGGAGACGATGCTGTTGTTCCATGAGCTGTTCCACTGAACGAGACAATTCTTTGGGGTTTTTCAGAATGAGATTTAGCTTTTGAATTTCAGCAAAACCCTGCTGCAGAAATTTTTCAGCTGCCTGCGAGGTAAGGGCTTCGATTCTTCTGACTCCGGCCGCAACGGCGCTCTCTGAAATAATTTTAAAATAGCCCAACTCACCGGTTGCTTTCACATGGGTACCTCCACATAATTCGATTGAATAATCCGGATCGAGCGTTACAACCCGAACCACATCACCATATTTTTCACCGAACAATGCCATTGCCCCAGATTTCATTGCCTCATCAACAGACATATTCTCAATAACAGTGCGGATATTCTCCCGTATTTTTTTATTTACCAGCGCTTCAACAGCTGAGATTTGCTCATCGCTGGTCTTTGCAAAATGA
>JBEGML010000176.1:0-4519 GCA_041183145.1 Bacteroidota bacterium
ATTGTATGCGAGAAAAACAGATATCGCTTGTTAGCAATCAAGCATTCCTCAGGAACTTCCTTAATTCCCATAAGAATATCGCAATCACTCACATCTTCCACAACCTCAATGCCATAATCCCTATATTCCTGATCGGTAAAACTTCGGTCTTTGCTAGTTTGAACCTTCACTTTCACCCCTTCAAAAAGGTTCTGAATCTGCACACATTGTACCGGACTAAAAGGCACACGCTTATCAGGCACAAGTTTTCCTTCTCTTAAAATTCCAATTTTCATAATCATTCGTTGCTCAAAGTTAGCTTAAATGCCCAAAACGCCGTACATTTGTGCCACTTAACGGGGTCGACAGGTTTTGACAGCGAAGATCATCGGAAAGTAAGCATGCCGAGCTTTGTTATATTGGCTCGATAATCTCAATTCTCAACCGTTTCAAATGGCGAGTCTAACTACGCCCTGGCTGCCTGATACAAGGTATCATAAAGCCATGTTCCTCCAGAAGCCCCTCCAGTCGGCGGCTGACAGGAACATCACAAAAGACAGGATAGCCTGACCACGTTCCGTTATCAGGTGAAACTTTAGGAAATAAGGTTGAACTCGGCCCGTGATTGTGCCTGGTTCCTCCCGACAATCAAACAATCACTACGCATGTAGAAAGCTCTCAGGTGCTTTGTTTGGACGAGGGTTCAAATCCCTCCGACTCCACTATTTTTGGGGCGTTTCGGCAGCTCCTGCACTTGCAACAACACGCCGTCGGGTTGTTCGCTTCTACTCCTCGCACTGCCCGCAAGCCATTTTCCGGCTGCGGGGTATACGCTTCCACCCCTAACGCAAAAAACTCTGCTACCGAAAAAATATTATCCTTTCTTACGATTCCACGATTCAAAGGCACGCATGAAATCCTCCGTATCCTGAGCACTTCCTTCAGGCAATGGTTCACATTCTTTAATTTCCTCCCCTGCATTTAGGGCTAAATCCTGATAAATTTTCGTACCCTCCTTCTTCCAGTCCAGCATTTCCTCGCTCACCTGCTTAATCACTTTGCCGGGATTTCCCACCACCAAACTCCGCGGTGGAATCTTTACCCCTGATGCCACAAATGCAAGGGCACCAACAATGCTTCCCTCTCCAATGTATGCGTCATCCATAATGACCGCATTCATGCCTACCAATACATCACGTCCGATATGCGCACCGTGAATAATTGCCCCATGACCAATATGTGCATTCTCTTCCAGAACCACTGTTACACCCGGAAACATATGAATGGTGCAATTCTCCTGAACATTGCAACCATCCCCAATTACAATCTTCCCAAAATCACCCCGGATGGCAGCTGAGGGACCAATGTATACGTTGCGCCCAATCACCACATTTCCCGTCACAGCAGCCAAAGGATGAACAAAAGAATTCACTCCCAGCAGCGGTTTAATTCCTTTATAGGCAAAAAACATATCAGGCTCTCTCTAAAATGGTAGCGTAGCCTTGTCCAACACCAATGCACATCGTCACCAGGGCATAACGCCCGCCAGTTGCTTCAAGCTGCCGGGCAGCAGTGAGCAAAAGTCTGGCACCACTCATACCCAGAGGATGTCCTAAGGCAATGGCCCCACCATTAGGATTCAGTCGAGCATCATCATCTTCAAGTCCAAGTTCACGCGTGCAAGCTAAGACCTGAGCAGCGAAAGCCTCATTCAACTCAATTACATCCATCTGTGAAAGAGTAAGTCCAGCAAGCTTTAATGCCTTTAAGGAAGCCTCCACCGGACCAATTCCCATGATACGGGGCTCCGCACCAGCCGCAGAATTGGCAATTATACGTGCCAAGGGACGAATTTCCGCCTTGTTCAATGCCTCATTAGATCCGAACAAAAGTGCTGCAGCTCCATCATTTAAGCCAGAAGAATTTCCGGCGGTTACCGTTCCACCCGGGCGAAACGCGGGCTTCAATTTTGACAACGCCTCCATTGTAGTTCCAGGTCTGGGAAATTCATCTTCCTGAAAGTTAAAAATCTCATCCTTTTTTTTAGGCACAGAAACAGGAACAATTTCAGCTCTAAACCATCCGCGTGCTCTTGCATCGGCAGCCTTCAATTGACTTCTATATGCATAAGCATCCTGATCTTCTCTTGAAATTTTAAACATCTCTGCCAAATTTTCTGCAGTCTCACCCATAGCATCAGTGCCAAAGGCAGCCTTCATTTTAGGATTTACAAATCTCCAACCAAAACTGGAATCAAACATCTGCTGGTCACGTCCAAAAGCAGACCCGGCCTTAGAAATAACCCAAGGCCCACGGGTCATGTGCTCCACTCCGCCGGCCACAATCAGATTCGCCTCTCCACAAGCAATAGCACGATAGGCGTGCGCAGCTGCACTTAATCCGGATGCACATAAGCGGTTTATAGTTTCACCAGGCACCTGCCAATGATATCCTGCCAGAAGTAAGGCCATACGGGCTATATTTCTATTGTCTTCGCCGGCCTGATTTGCACATCCTAAAAAAACATCATCAAGCTCAGCAGAATTCAAACCCGGAAAACGAATTAGTAGCTCAGACAATACCACAGCGGCAAGATCATCAGTCCTGATTCCTGACAAAGCACCGCCAAAATTTCCAATAGGCGTTCTTATACCACCTGCTAAAAAAACCTTTTTCATACTAAGTGTAAACATAAAGGATTTGGCAAAAAATTTGAGGAAAAAAATAAAAAAAAACGTTATGAAAATATCTAAAAATACCATTTGTATTGATAGTCTTGAAAGTCAGTTATTTCAGGATAACTACTTGAAGGTAGAACAACCTGTTCAGGTCAAAAATTTTGTGACTAAACAAAATTTTTACCGCCGGTGGACGCCAGAATTTCTATCAGAAAATTATGGCGAAAAACTGGTTGGAGTTTTTGATGATACAGTTTCAAGACAAGGCAGATCATACAAGAAACCTGACAAACACATATCATTCAAACAATTTCTTGAGGGAATCACTAATGGTGAGAAAAAATACAGATTATTCTTATTCAATATTTTCAGAATCGCTCCGGAGCTGAGGGAAGACCTTGAATTTCCAAAACTCAGAACAATTTTCCTTACAAAACTTCCATATACTTTCTTTGGGCATAAAGGCAGTGTAACAAGGATACATCAGGATATGGATTTTTCAAATGTCTTTTTACTTCAAATTCATGGTCGAAAAAAGGTCATACTTATATCTCCTGAGCAATCCGAACTTCTTTATCGTTTACCACTAAATGTTCATACCGAAGCAAACATTACTAAGCCTGATTATCAAAAATACCCCGCCTTAAGATATGTGGAAGGAACCGAATATATTCTTGAACCAGGAGATTTGTTGTTTATTCCCTCAGGCTGGTGGCATCATATTGAGTATATAGACGGTGGATATTCTCTCAGCCTGCGTTCTTTGTCAAAAAGGCCACTAAACTTGCTAAGAGGGATACTGAATGTCACAATACTAACACACCTTGACGAATTATTAGTGAAAATAGCGGGGAATTCCTGGTTTAAAATAAAATGCCGCATCGCAGAAAGGCGAGCAAATAATCGAATTAAACTAATTGATCCACTATTCCTTAATAGTGAGAATGCTGACTTTAAGAGAAACAAAGTCGCTCGATAGCATATACCAACAGTGGGTAATCAATCCCAGAATAACCAGATTATATTAAATCTAATCACTCTTGACTGCACCGGAAACCCATCAATCATCAAAATGGGATTTTGATTAAATACTCGGTCCAAAAAATTATCCACACGAAGTGTGGCCCTGAATGTTTTCAATCTAAAACCAACAAAAGCACCGGCAATTAATCCGCTGCGTTGAGTTAGACCACTTCTGTACCCGAAAAGACCTGTGGGAGCGTGAAAAGAATAAGGATAAAGACCATCGAACCAATCCAGATCTAATCCTGGACTTAGGCTAAGTTTGGAATTTAATAGCGAAAAGGAATAATTACAAGAAAGTTTAAGATTCGATTTGGGTATGCCTATCTGAAAATCATTGTCGTCCATAAGCTGAATACAGCCATCAACCTTCAAAAAGAAATTACTTAACTCTTTTTCCAGTGTAAGCTTAGAGTAAGAATATTTAAGGTTGTCAGAAAACTCTACACTATCTACATCAAGATTCAATCTTGGAAGCTTGGAATATGCTCCTCTCCCAAATTCAAATTTGAGGAATGATAATAAATCAAAACCCACAGAGGAAAAAAATCCCTGGGTGCTCCTAGGATTATTTTGCCAATAAAACTGGTTACCTCTGAAAAAAAAGTATCTATAATCCGGCAAAAGATTTGACAACTTTAAACTAGCAAAACCCTTTAAAAACCTTCCTTTAAGAAAAACCCATGGAACTAGGTTTAGAGAAAAATTGCCGGTTCTAAAGCCCGATAGGTACCAAGTTGAAGCATAATCCAAACCAGCTCTTTGCCCTTGTATGTTTGCAGAAAGAAAAACCGAGCTAAAATCAAATTTACCAGAGGCTGAGTTCTGAGAGAGAAAAA
>JBEGML010000177.1:0-2596 GCA_041183145.1 Bacteroidota bacterium
CATTTCCTACATCGAGAAAACAGGTAGGGTAAACTATAACACTTACCAGGCTATTGCTAAGGCATTGGGAATGTCAACACATTATGTATCTCCCAAAGAGCTTGCATCAGAAGGACTTTCTTCTGTAAATGAGCCTGAGCCCTTACAGTATTACCAGTCTTCTTCTTCAGAAAACACTTTGACTACGGAAAATGCCCATTTACGAAAGGAAATTCATTCCTTCAAACAGATTGTGGAGCTTCAAAAGATGGTCATTGAACTTCTCAAGAAGGAACTGGATTCGCTGAAACGCTAAACAGCCGGCAGCAATGCCTCTTTTCAGAATGGCTTATGCAAGCTGGTTTTGTTTTACCTACTCTTACTCAAAATAAAGCCTTTTTACAGCAGGTAAATCAACAGGCAAGTTTTGTGCGCCAAAACTACTCTTGTCAGCCCAACACAGCAATACCGGATTCGTCCCTATCTCAAGAAAAAATCTGCACCAACGATTTAGGGGAACCTAACAGTTTAATTTCCTTCAGGTTTTGCGGGTTTAGAATGGCTTTCTGAATGAAATTTATGACCTGATTTTCCGAGCCTACTTATTTTTTATTGGCTTGCAATGGCATCATTGAGAACTTAAGACCCGTTCAGGCCCTGATCCAATCCTGATACAGCGCTAACAAATGGGAAACGGTCGTGAAAGGTTTGCAGGTAGGCTGTTACCGAGGGTAAACGCTCATGAAATTCTTCATAACGCATGGCTTCAGGCGCTGCATCTGTAAATTTCGGCTCAGGGTGTTTGCACATCTTTGCCTGCAACTGCAAACACCGGCGGTTCCATTCATACAGAAATTCAGGCTGCTCACTGAACAATATTTCAAGCTCTGTATGCCAGTAAAAATAGTAAGGAGATTTTCCGTAAGCAGTGGCAATGGCACGAAAATGCTGTCGCTGCCAGGGTTCTCTGTATGAAATGCGTATTGCTTTGTAACGCATTCCGGCTATAGGGTGCAGCAAGGGGATGCTCAGCCTCTGAATACCTGCAGCGGTTAAGATAATAAGTCTGTTTCGGTAGGTCTGCTTACGAAAATGATAGCCCTCATAAAAAATCTCTCGGCTCTGCCTGATATGTTCCGTCAGATCTAAGGGCAAAAAGTACCCCGGCTCAGGAGCAAAATAAGTCAGGCCCTGGCTTTGGCTTCGCTCTTCTTTCTCCACCAACGTGATCCAAAATAGATTCCTCCGCCCAGCAATGCTACCAGCCAAAGATAAGAAGTAGACAAGGCATCCTGCCCGATAAGAGAGCAAACCCGGCTCCATCTGATCTTTGTGAAAATAGAGGATGCGTCAGGATCCAGGCTCAACCATACAAACACTGCTTTTCCTACAACATGATCTTCGGGCACAAAACCCCAAAAGCGGCTATCAGCACTGTTGTGGCGATTGTCTCCCATCATGAAATAATAGTTCATCCTGAAAGTGTAATTCCCGGTTTTCTCTCCATTGATGAAGATATCATTCCCCTTTACCTCAAGCTTGTTCTTCTCATAAATACTGATAATTCTGCTGTAAAGCGGCAAATTATCGAGATTAAGATCAACAGTGGCATTTTCCTTTGGTATCACAAGTGCGCCGAAATTATCTACGTTCCAGTTGTACTTTTTGCTGTGAGGGAAAATATAATCTGCTCCATAACCTTTCTTGTCGAGCACGGGCTGCAGCTGCGAAACATTGGAAAAATTCTTCACCTTCTCTGCATTACCCTCCGTCATGGTTATTTCATAATCACCTTCCATGGTGGGGTTGGGCCCTTCAGTGATGCCAAGCTCTCTGATGGTTTTAATGTTAAAGCCTGATCCATCTGTACGCGCCCGGTAGCGCATCTGCATATAGGTTGGTTTATCTGCCGGTTTATCGTTGATGAAAAGTACTCCTTCACGCACCTCAAGTTTGTCCCCGGGCAATCCTACACATCTCTTGATGTAATGTTCCTGCTTGTCAACCGGGCGAAAATCTTCCATAGGATAGTTGAAGACCACAATGTCATTGTTTTTAATCTTCCCGAATCCGGGCAACCTCATGTAGGGAAGTTTCACAGACTCAACATAGCTTTTCACAGATTCTGTAAAAGGCATGGTATGATGTACAAATGGAAAGGCAATGGGGGTCATGGGCAGACGCGGACCATAACTCAATTTACTAACGAAAAGAAAGTCTCCCACCAGCAAAGATTTTTCCATGGAAGGTGTGGGAATGGTAAAGGCTTCGAAGGTGAAGGCTCGAATCAATGTTGCCGCAATTACTGCAAAGAACACGGCTTCTGCCCATTCTCTTGCCGGCGATTTCTTTTCTTCAGATTTACGGAATACGAAATATAATCCAAGGGTTAAGAGACCAAGTAGGATGACAAGCCACCATGGCTTGGAGGCTTTCTTTGCTGCTTTCTTTGCACTCATGCTGCGAATATGGTTGTTTTCCTGCTATTTTCCTTAAAATTTCCGTTAAAATGTGCTCTGCATCCAATCATCGATACTATAAAATCCGGTTCTGTTTCGCAACCATGCTGCGGCCTGCAAGGCACCCTCTGCAAAACCTTTACGGTTAAGCGCTTCAT
>JBEGML010000178.1:0-3223 GCA_041183145.1 Bacteroidota bacterium
TTATTTGTTCCTCCCAGCCTGCAGATAATGAACATACTGAATTAAACTGACAGTTACCGGCGTCTCCGAAACCTCTTGTGCTATTGAGCACACCAAACACATCATGGTAGGCATGCGTGACACGGTTAATAACAAATCCACCCTGTCCGCTGACATGAGCGGGTTCGAAATATTCTACTATGATTGCCGAGCCTGGAACAAGGTCTGTGGCAAACACATTGTCTGCGTTATTATTCTGATGGGTAAACGCTCCGTAAACAGTTTGTCTGTCTGTTGAAAAAACATACATTTTTGCGTCTACAGGCAGGTTGAAATAGGAAAACCCCAGGTTTATGGAGAATGCGTCGGGGGACTGAATAAGCAGCCTCCATATACGGTCTCCGTTCGAAAGTGTAATCCAGGAACCGGAATTTTGCGGATCAATGGAGACCAGGTGGTTGTAACCAAAGCGGAACGGACGTAAACCTTTTCCGTTCATGGTATCATCCTCTGCAATCATGGCCGCAACATCGAAGGGAGGCATGGTGACAGATACAATGGGAGTCTGATCGAATTGTGGCTCGAAAGTTCTTGGTGAGCCACCGAGTGAAAATTGTGCTTGGCCTTGAACAGCACTGCAAACAACTATCGCGGCGGTTAGAAATGAGCGTAAAAAGGGGCGCATCATGAATTTATTTTTGAAGGGTCTAAATTTATACAATTAATGGGGTCTGATGTTCTTAAAATCGTCAAAAAAACTGTTGACCACAATCAATTTTGTTTGGAATTACGAAGTAGGGGTTAGTGGGCCTCATACTTGTATTCCGGAATTCAGCAAAGAACTTTCAGGCCTGGGCTAAACCCAGTCAAATCCTTTCACGAGCTTTTCTAAAGTCTGAGCTTCGGGGCTACCTGTTGAGGGTTCGTGCCGGTACTCCCATGTGGCATTTGGCGGAAGACTCATGAGTATACTTTCTGTTCTGCCACCGGTTTCTAACCCGAATCGGGTACCCCTGTCGTGAATAAGGTTGAATTCAGTATATCTGCCCCTTCTGATTGCCTGCCATTGCCTTTCCTTTTCACCATATGGCATGTTTTTTCTCCTGTCTACAATAGGCAGATAGCATTTGAGGAAAGTTTCTCCCACATCAAAGGTGAATTTTAGGCAAGATTCCATGTTCTCGCCATTTTTGCCCAGATGATCAAAAAAAATACCTCCTATTCCACGGGTTTCGCTGCGGTGTGAGAGGAAAAAATATTCGTCAGCCCAATTTTTGAACCTGGAATAGAATCCGGCTTCATGTTTGTCACAGGTTTCTTTCAATGTTTTGTGGAAAAAAACTGCGTCTTCATCAATGATGTAAATTGGTGTTAGGTCTATTCCGCCGCCAAACCAGAAAATTCCGCCATCAGTTTCAAAATATCTGACGTTCATGTGAATGATGGGAACCCAGGGATTTTCGGGGTGAATCACAATGCTTACCCCGGTGGCAAAGAACTGGTCTCCCAGGCTTTCAGATTTCATCTGCGGCGGTGTTTTTCCGGATACTGCGGAAAAATTAACGCCTCCTTTTTCAAAGATGTTTCCTTTGCTGATGACACGTGTTCTGCCTCCACCTCCTCCATCGCGACTCCAGATATCTTCTATGAATCTCGATTTTCCGTCAGCCTTCTCCAATCCTTCGCAAATGCTGTTCTGCAGGGCTTGAAAGCGCTCGCTAATTAGGTTTTTATTCATTGGTTTTTCAGCACAAGTTCAAATTGCTCGTAACGCAAAATATGAACGCCATGATTTTCATGTCCGGCTTCAGGTCCGGTTTTCTCGAATTTTATCCTACTCTGCAGGCCGTTAAGTCTTTTTCCCTCCAGAGTTTTGCACATGCCTTTGCCGTGTTCCATCCACGCCTGAAGCACCAAAATCCCTGAATCGTAACCACAATAGGAGAATCTGCTGGGCTCTGTTTTGAATGTCTGTCTGTATTGCCTGATAAATTGTTTGGTTGCCGGGTCTTTATAGTTGACGTAGCTGTTGGTTGGTAAGGTCAGCCGAAGTTTCTGACGGAAAACCGGATCAAGATAATCATAAGCCATCCAGTTTTCAAGTCCTGCAAGGCTAATGCTGAAATCCTCAGTCAATAGGTTGAGCTTGTTGATGAGGTCAGTAACAAACGCTTCATCGTTAGAGGGTACAATGATGACGTTGTTTTGCGTCTTTGAAAGCCTCGCCTCAATTCCTTTGCTTCCCTCAGATTTGAATATCACAGTCGAAAGGCTGTCTCCGGAGTATTTTCTGTATGATTTCCTGATGACTTCAGAGAGGTTTTTTTCTTTGTTAAGGCTGTTGTGTACAATAAGGAATTTTGCGGTTTTATTTTCAGCACAGAGGAATTTAACCAATTCATCCATTTGGGTCGTAACCGATGCACTAAGCTTCAGTAAAGATGGGTTGCCAATTAGAAGGCGCGCCTGCTGAGCAACGGGTAACAGCCACGGCTGCGTTTTGTCTGTCTGCTTTTTGAATGCTTCGAAGGCTGCATGCGCATGAAACGGACCAATATTCAAATCGGCAGATGGTATGCTATTGGAGACAAACCAGTTTTGGCATCCTGCTGAATCTGCAGGTATATCAATGGTGTTGATGTTAATGTTTAGACCAGCTTTTGCCATACTGTCACAGGCCAGTTTAAATCCTGCCATGAATTCTATAGCAGGGAGGCTTTTCTGAAAAAGTGCATCTTTTTCAGTGTACGTTTCTTTGTTAAGCAGTGAGTCGTTTTCTGCTGTATAAAGCGGAAGAAGCAGATTCAGTTTAACCTCCTTCATCGCTTTTGATTCAATTGTGCCGGGGTTTGTTGGGGGAGCGATTACCGGAATCTGCGCTTCCTTAATTTCCGGCTGGGGTATTCTGATGATGGTTCCCTGTTTCAGGTTTTCTTCATCTAGTTCGGCATTTGCAGATCTGATCAGGGATATGTCAATATTGTAGAGTCTGGCAATGGCGTATAGTGTCTGCTTTTTTTCAACGGTGTGCAGGATGAATTTTCCGCTTGTATCGAAGTTTGTCTTGTTCTTTTCTTTTTCCTTTTGACCTGGTTTTATGCTCGGTATCTTGATTTCAGCCCCGGCTTTTAGACCTTCCAGAAGTGCAGGATTTTCAGCCAGTATGTCGTTGACGGATACCTTGTAGGATTTGGAAATACTGTAAAGTGTTTGTTTCTCAAGAACAAGATGTATGAGGTAGTAC
>JBEGML010000179.1:0-4663 GCA_041183145.1 Bacteroidota bacterium
TGATTAAGCTGAGTGATCTTCTTTTAAACATTAATGGTAATTTAGTAAATATACTTAAATACCGGTAATATGACTGGCACGAAACTATGCTGAGGGTCGAAATCCATTTTATCACTTCAACAACTCCACAAACAACTCCCTGCCCTCACGCGGCTTAATAGAATTCAAACAAGGCATTATCGACACAGAACGAAACAAAGGATTAAAATAAGAAGCATATTCCTCTACGCTGCCCCCAAAAGGCGGCCCTTCTGCATTCGGTACTGTAGTAAAAAATACTCCTGCAAGCCGCCCGCCCTCAGAAAGCAAACTCAGGACTTTTTCCGCATAAGCCTTACGCAAATCAGGCTGCAGTGCACAAAAGAAAGTCTGTTCCACGATCAAATCATAGCTTCCCTTGTGCCCGAAAAAATCCTCCTGATGAATCTGATTGGGCGGAAACGCAGGATTGCGCTGACGGAATGAATCAATAGCCTCGGGAGCTATATCCAATACATGCACCTGAGAAAATCCTTTCTCAAACAAGAACTCAGCCTCCCAGGCATTTCCGGCACCCGGAATGAGTATACGCTGATTCTTATCCATCAGTGTCTCAAAAAAGCTAAGCAAAGGTTGACTTGCGCCACCTACATCCCATCCTGTTTCTCCCTGCTGCCATCGCTTACGCCAGTAATCAGCATTCAACTTATTTTGTTCTTTCATAAATCACGCTTTACCAGAAGTGCAACACTTTCAACATGATCAGTGTGAGGAAACATATCAACAGGCTGCACGTTCACCGTTCTGTAATACTCATTCATCAAGGCTAGATCACGCGCCTGAGTGGAGGGATTGCAACTAACATACACGATTCGCTGAGGATGCAAGTCGAGAATTTTCCTTACCACACCTTCCTGCATACCGGCCCTCGGTGGATCTGTAATGATCACCTCCGGAACACCATGACGGGCAACAAGCTCATCATTCAAAACATCTTTCATATCGCCTGCATAAAAATGAACATTGTGAATACCGTTTAGTCTGGCATTGGCCCTGGCATCTTCAATAGCACGTTCAACATATTCAATTCCAACCACGCCTGATGCACGTTGTGATACGAATTGAGCAATAGTACCGGTGCCTGTGTATAAATCATACACCATCTCATGCCCTTGCAAAGCTGCCATCTCTCTCGCAACCTGATACAAACGCACCGCCTGATGCGGATTTGTTTGGTAAAAAGATTTAGCACCAATCCTGAAACGCAAGCCTTCCATATTTTCTTCAATGTAGTCTCTTCCATGAAAAAGAATAGGGTCGAGATCTTGAAAAGAATCGTTGGATTTTGTATTAATGATGTACTGCAGTGAAGTAATGAAAGGGAAGGTATTCTTTATCTCATTCAGCAGGACTTCTCTATTGTCATCATTGCCCTCATTAACAATCAACACTACCATCCATTCTCCACCAAGGGTGTTTCGAATCATGAGATTTCTTAGCCAGCCACGACGTTGCTTGGGGTCGTAAAACTCCCATTCATTTTTCAAAGCAAACTCCCTTACAAAATTACGTATGGCATTCCCGGGTTCGTCCTGCAGTGAACAGTGGTCAATATCAAGCACCTTATCAAACCGACGTGGCACATGAAAGCCAAGCCCCGGAATATGTTGCTTTGGCCTCTCCTCACTTAATTCAGTAAGCCATCTGCGGCTGGCAAAAGTATATTCAAGTTTATTTCTGTAAGAACGCTGAAGAGCCGAGGGCACAATAGGCAGGACGTCTGTGTCGATGCCACCGATCCTCCTGATATTTTCCTCTACATGTTTCTGTTTGAAAAAAAGTTGCGAAGCATAATTAAGATGCTGCCATTTACAACCACCGCAGGTACCAAAGTGCATACAGAATGCCTCTGTACGATGAGAAGATGGCTGAACCAACTCAATCATTTCGGCATCTGCCATAGAAGATTTGGATTTCTTCACCTTCGCCATTACCCTATCACCCGGCACAGCTCCCTTTACAAATATTACCTTCCCTTCCCAACGCCCAACTCCTTTTCCTTCTATACCGGTGTCGGTAATTTCAAGCGGACCAATAACGGTATCTGACTTTATTTTCATGCCTGGCAAAGTTAGTATTTACCGCATTTTGATGCCTCGCCCGAAGGGCTTACCTTTGCAAGTATGGAAATGCACCTCAGACAACAACTCAGCAGCGCCGAAGCGATGGAACTGGAAAACCGCTACGGAGCCCATAACTACCACCCCATCCCCGTTGTTCTTGATAAAGGAGAAGGCATTTTCGTCTGGGATACTGAAGGAAAAAAATACTACGATTTCCTCTCTGCATACTCTGCCGTGAATCAGGGACATTGTCATCCAAGAATTGTAAACGCACTCATCAACCAAGCCCGAAAACTTACTCTCACTTCAAGGGCGTTTTACAACAGTCGCCTGGGTGAATATGAAGCTTACATCACACAGTATTTCGGATATGACAAAGTCTTGCCAATGAACACCGGAGTTGAAGGAGGTGAGACTGCACTCAAGCTCGCACGCAAGTGGGGCTACACCGTAAAAGGTATTCCTGAAAATCAGGCAAGAATGGTTTTTGTGGAAGGAAATTTCTGGGGACGCACGCTCGCTGCCATCTCCTCCTCAACCGATTCTTCAAGCACTTCAGGCTTTGGACCTTTTCTGCCCGGCTACGATATTATTCCATACAACGATACAGATGCTCTGAATAAAGCCCTTTCTAACCCTAACGTTGCCGGATTTATGTTTGAACCCATCCAGGGCGAAGCCGGCGTGGTAGTTCCTGATGAAGGGTACTTGAAGAAAGCACGTGAATTGTGCACCAAACACCGTGTGTTAATGATTGCAGATGAAGTTCAGACCGGACTTTGCAGAACGGGCAAGATGCTGGCCTGCGATCATGAATCTGTCAGACCCGATATTCTTGTTTTAGGCAAAGCCCTTTCAGGAGGTATGATGCCCGTTGCGGCAATACTCGCCGATGATGAAGTAATGCTGGTAATTAAGCCCGGTGAACATGGTTCAACCTATGGTGGGAATCCGCTTGCCTGCGTAGTAGCTATGGAGGCTTTACAAATCTTAAAAGATGAAAGACTGGCTGAGAATGCAGATAAAATGGGAGAAGTTCTGAGAGCAGAATTAAGAGCATTGAACAGTCCGATGATTCAAACCATAAGAGGTAAAGGACTTTTGAATGCGATTGTAATAGACGAAAGCAAAGGCGCCAGCGCCTGGGATTTGTGCATCAAAATGAAAGATCTGGGGCTCCTGGCTAAACCCACACACGGCAATATCATACGCTTTGCGCCGCCACTCACCATTAACGAAGAACAAATAAAAGACTGCGTGCAAATTATTGGTAAAGCACTTCGAGTCTGATCAAATGCAGTGATTTTAATTACCTCAGCCCTGTTGTTGAGGAAGTTAAAACTGCCAAAAAAACCTAAAATACCTTCCGCAAAGCACCGAGGTCTGCGAAAGCGTTAAATTTGCGGATTCTGTATGAGACGGATTTTTCATTTTTTGATTGTCCTGCTGATTGGAATCAGCAACCTTCTCTTTGCGACAGCACCCAGAAAAAAGGAGCTTAGAAGTTATGAGGATCTGGCCGCTTATTATTCCCATTACGATATCAAAATTGACACCTGCAGCAACCTGAATTTGTACAGCAGGGTTCATCATTATATGGGCACGCCCTACCGCAGCCGCTCGCGAAAAGGAGGCTTCGACTGCAGCGGCTTCACCCGCACCATTTACAAAGAAGTATACGCCCGCGCCTTAATGGGAGGCTCTGCCGACATTTTTCCGAAAACACACCCGGTAGAAAAAGAAGATTTAATGGAGGGCGATATGGTTTTTTTTAAAATCAGGAAGGGCCGGATTTCACATGTTGGCGTATATCTGGGTAACGGAAAATTTGCACATGCAGCCACCAAGGGCGGAGTGAGAATCGACTCGCTGGAAGACCCCTATTACAAGCGCAGCTTTTTTCACGGAGGCAGGCTTTAGCTTATTCGGATTGTGTAAATTCGTACCGTGGCAAAAACAAAAATTCTCGCACACGAGCAGATTGGTAACAAGATCAGACGTATGGCCTATCAGATCTTTGAAAAACATTTCGAAGAGCAGGTTATTGTTTTGGCAGGTATTGCCGACAGAGGTTATACCCTGGCGCTGCGCATTGCCGGGGAGTTGAAGAAAGCCGGCATGCCTGAAGTAAGGCTGATAGAACTCAAGCTGGATAAGCAAAATCTGATGACTCAGAATTATCAGGTTCAGGATAATCTCGATGATAAAGTAGTAATTGTAGTAGACGATGTATTGAATTCCGGAAAAACTTTGCTTTATGGTGTGAAACCATTCTTAAGTCATCCTGTAAAACATCTGGCCACACTGGTTCTCATAGACCGGAGTCACAGGCAATTTCCGGTTCATGCCGATTATGTGGGAATGCCCATGGCCACTACCCTGGCGCAAAATATTCAGGTGGTTTTTAATGATGATGAAGACGCTGCCTGGCTTGAGGATTGAGGCGAAAAGCTCTGAACAGAAAAACAATCATTCTTTTACTTAAAACAAAAAACAGTCTTTAGAGTTGCGTAGATCAAAGAAGCGCATTGCTCAGTGTGAATATACAGCCACTCAAAGAA
>JBEGML010000180.1:0-2637 GCA_041183145.1 Bacteroidota bacterium
GTTTTATAGGGCAGAAGTATTGCTCAGTTCTTGCAACAATTTCGGTGATGTAAGCTAAAAGTCCAGCCCCATAAGCGCAGTATGAGCAATGAAATTTTTCGATCCAATTAAGATAATGAAGGTGATGTCGATCAAAAGTCATATAATCGTGTCGCTTCACTAATTTAATTTTATAGATAGGAAAGCATGTGAGCTGATAAAAGCTTATACAAACATCTAGGATTAACATAGGAACGATCATGCTATAGATGATTGGGCCTGTCATAAGATTGATGGGTCTTTTTGAAAACCAATGTATTAAACCTATTTTTAATTTCTTATGTGCCTCTTTAATAGAATTTTCAAATTCAACCTTCTTGCCTTTCAATTGGTAATTGAACTGAATTTCTTGCTGGTGAATGATTTCATTTAGTTCTTTTTCGATCACTTCCATCTGATTGAGAAGTTCAAGGATTTTTTTATTTTTCATTAAATTTTCTTTCAACTTCTTAGCGAAGTTAAAGCTTAACGAGCGCGTTTAAAAGGTTTTGTCGAGGAGGGTTTATTTCTCGCAAATTGATGCAATCTTTTAGAGTGATTTTCTGATAAAGGCTGCTTTGCTGGAATCAGGTGTTTTTTAGTGTCTCCAATTAAATCAGAGCGACCCATACGTTGTAATGCTTCTCGCAACATCGGCCAATTTTTTGGATCATGATAACGAATAAACGCTTTATGAAGTCGTCGCACGCCACCTGCTCGGGGAATGGGCACTTCTTCACTGTCATGTGTAACTTTACGCAAAGGATTTTTACCTGAATGATACATAGCAGTTGCCATGGCCATCGGTGTTGGTGTAAACGTTTGCACCTGATCTAATTTAAAATCATGTTCTTTGAGCCATAATGCCAAATTCATCATATCCTCATCAGTAGCTCCTGGATGCGCTGCAATAAAATAGGGAATTAAATATTGTTCTTTGCCGACTTCTTTTGAGAAGCGATCAAACATTTCTTTAAATTTATTGTATGAACCCATGCCTGGTTTCATCATTTTAGATAAGACATTTTCCTCAGAGTGCTCAGGTGCAATTTTAAGATAGCCACCAACATGATGTTGAACAAGTTCTTTTACATATTCAGGGGAGGTGACTGCGAGGTCATAACGCAGTCCTGATCCAATCAGTACTTTTTTGATGCCTTTGGTGTTTCTGGCTTTTCGATATAGCCCTATGAGGGCTGAGTGGTCAGTATTTAAATTCTCACAAATACCAGGATAAACACAAGAAAGCTTTCTGCACGAAGCTTCAATGGTTTCAGATTTACAAGCCATGCGGTACATATTTGCTGTAGGACCACCTAAATCTGAAATGACCCCTGTAAAGCCTTCAACTTTATCTCTAATCTCTTCAACTTCTTTTAAGATACTTTCTTCAGATCTACTTTGAATGATGCGACCTTCATGTTCTGTAATGGAGCAGAAAGTGCATCCACCAAAACACCCGCGCATAATATTGACTGAGAAACGAATCATTTCCCATGCAGAAATTTTAGCGTTGCCATATGATGGGTGAGGTTTTCTTGCGTAAGGCATGCCATATACATAGTCCATTTCTTTTGTCGTAAGAGGAATAGGAGGTGGGTTTAACCATACTTCACGATCCCCATGTCTTTGGATGAGTGCTCGCGCATTGCCTGGATTCGCTTCTAAATGAAGGACGCGTGATGCATGCGCATAGAGCACAGGATTATCTACCACTTCTTCAAAGTTTGGTAAACGAACTACTTGTTTACTTCGATCTGTTTTTGTTTTTCGAACAATCTGAATGACTTTCATATCTTCAGGCAATTTTTCTTTGGTTTCGCAATCACTTCCAACCCCCATTTTCATTTCATAAGGGTCAACATGGGCTTCAATTTTCCCTGGGCGATCAAGGTGTGTGGACGCAATCTCTTCCCAGCCTTCAGGAATTTTTTTACGTAAGAATGCTGTACCTCTTATATCTTGAATATCTTCTACTTTTTCACCATCAGCAATACGGTGTGTGAGTTCAATCAGGGCGCGTTCAGCATTGCCATATAATAAAATATCAGCTTTAGAATCCACCAGTATTGAACGACGCACTTTGTCAGACCAATAGTCGTAATGTGCAATTCGACGAAGACTTGCTTCAATACTTCCAATAACTAATGGCACATCTGAAAATGCTTCGCGACAACGTTGAGAGTAGACAAGCACTGCTCGGTCAGGTCGTTTGCCTGCAATAGCGCCGGGCGTATAAGCATCATCAGATCGAATTTTTCGGTCAGCCGTGTATCGGTTGACCATACTATCCATATTGCCAGCGGTGATACCGAAATAAAGATTGGGTTTACCCAGCGCTCTAAAAGGTTCAGCACTCGACCAATCAGGTTGGGATATGATGCCTACTCGGAATCCCTGATCTTCAAGTAATCGTCCTACTAAGGCCATACCAAAACTTGGGTGATCAATATAAGCATCACCTGTCACTAAAATAATGTCGCAACTGTCCCAGCCTAATGCATCCATTTCTATCCGGGTCATGGGAAGTATTGGGGCTGTGCCAAAGCGTTTCGCCCAATAAGGACGGTATTTGTTTATAGCTTTTACTGAAGATTGAGCAGTCGTTTGCATAGTTGA
>JBEGML010000181.1:0-5595 GCA_041183145.1 Bacteroidota bacterium
AAGATAAAAATACAATAAAGAAAATAAGTCTCATAGTCATTCAAAATTTTAACCTAAAGTTAAAATTAATATTTATAAATATTTATTATTTATTAAATAAATGTTTACTCAACAAAAACGCTTAAGAAATTGATAAATAAATATAAATTACTTTTATAATGTAGTTAAATATAGATAATATTGGTTAAGGAATTTTGTGTTGTAAAAAATATGATATGAAAAAAATTACTTCACTTTTCGTTTTGACCTCTGTCGTAGGTCTTGCGATTTCACAAAATTCTTTTCCCATGCAAATTGACACGCAATGGAGTGTTAAAAGTGTTTGGATGCCAAGGAGCCCGTTTAACCAAAGTGTGCTTTTTGTGGGCGGTGTTGACACAGTTGCCACCACCCCTACCTATGGTAATCCGTCCGGAAAAACGGTTGCCAAACAATGGCACGACTTCATCGGTGTAGCAAAAGATGCTCAAAAACCCGGTGAAGGCTGGGTGATTGTGAACCATGAAATGACACAAAAAAATGACCAGATTGGTGATGGTGGTGGCATGACAATGTTTAAGCTTCGTCGTTTGCCCAATGATCAGCTTGAAATCATTAATCAAACATTACCAGACGGCAGAAAAGGCAAATTCTTCAATGTTGATTTTGCCAACACTGTAGGTGAAACCGGAATGAACTGTGGTGGAATCAATGGTGGTGATCGTATTTGGACTGCAGAAGAATGGATGCAAAGCAGCAACCGTGGGGTTTCCGTATACTTGCGTGATACCACAGACTTCATCATTGGAACAACCACTCCGGCAGGTTTTCCCGGATTCAACGGCAAAAAACTGCCTCGCTATAAAAACCTAAACTGGATGGTTGAAATCGACCCTAAAACAGCCAAAGCTGTTCGTAAACAATACAATTGGGGCCGCGCTGGTTGGGAAGGTGGTGTCCTCATGCCCGATAAGAAAACCGTGTATTTATTTGAAGATGGATCACCCGGAATATTAGCCAAGTTTGAGGCTACTACAGCCGGGGATTTCACCAGTGGTAAACTCTATGTTTACAAACAAGACGCTCCAACCAAGTGGATTGAAATTGAAAATGATCTCGATACATTATCCGAATTGAATGCAGTTGCCATTCGCAGAGGTGCCAGTATGTTTAACCGACTAGAATGGGGTGCCTACAATAACGGTCGTGTATACATTACAGAAACCGGCCGTGATGCCTTTAATTTCAGCACAGGTATATCTGCAAAAGGCGTAATTTCTCAGGGCTTGATTGACGGTTATAAGTACCGCTTTAAAATCCTGAATGGTCGCAACTTCGCAGGAACCGATGCACAAGCCGCAGACTCAGTTCGCCTTGGTAGATTTGCAGACTATTACGGACGTGTTCTTGAATTTGACCCCGTGAGTAACACCATCCGTTCCTATATTGAAGGCGGACCCTATTGGATTCAGTCAGGTTCTCAGAACCGTTTTGCTTATCCTGCCCTTCATCTTTCAAATCCCGATGGACTTGATTTTATGAAAATCGGCAAAAAAACCTATATGATTATTCAGGAAGACCTTAATGGTGTGACATGGAACAGGATGCCGGGCAGTATTACCCAAACTATTTGTGAAACTTTCCTACTTGACATGGAAATTTCCAATCCATCTTACAAAGATCTTATCAGAATTACCGCTTGTGCTCCCGGTGCAGAGATTACAGGGGCTACTATGTTTGATGACCGCACTATGCTAATAAATAGCCAGCACCCAAGCACTTCAAACACTTTCCCTTACAACAATTCTTTAACATATGCGATTACCGGTTTTCAGGATTTAGCTTCACTGTCCATCAAGAATAATGATAAAAATTCATCCGGATTTAGCATTTTCCCGAACCCGGCTGCAAGACAGATACAACTGTCAGAATCCATGGATATTGCCATTTATAACGCAGGCGGACAAAGAGTGAAAGTAGGCAGAAATGTTGAAATTTTAGACATAAGCGACCTAAATAGCGGAATCTACTTTGTGCGCAATAACAAAGGTGACATCGTTAGACTTGTAGTTCAATAATTAATTTTTCTTCTGAAAAACCGGAGTCTATACAGATTCCGGTTTTTCATTTTAATCAAATTTGTCATGACTAAATCTCAGAAAATCCTTCTATCATTAATAATTCCATCCTTACTGCTTATACTGCCCTCTCTAAAAAGAAACAGCAATCCTGAAAATATAATTTCAGATAGATATACAAAACGGCAAATTGAGTTTATAAAAGCCATAAATGACTTTAGAATTAGCCTAAAAGCCAGAAATGAGGAACAGTTAAAAGCAGAATATTCTAAAATGAGAAAAACATTCAAAAAATGGGAATATCTGGCCGAATATAAAAACCCTATCCTTTTTAAAGATAAAATCAATGGCGCACCACTGCCAAAACTGGAGGAAAATGCTTCAGGCGCTATTATTATTGAACCGGTAGGTTTGCAGGTTATAGACGAAATTATGGGCAATGTAAACGTCGATTCAAACTTTGTCACTTTAGATTACTTGAGTAAAAATCTACTGGACAATGTCCGGCAAATTCCAGACAACCCTATGTGCTATGACCACGAAATATTTGAGGCAGGCCGTATGGAACTTATTCGCCTGTACACCCTTGGTCTCACCGGCTTTGATGCACCCGGAACCTTGCAATCTTTAGAAGATGCAGAAAACGCACTTACCACACTGCGTGAAGATTTTTCTTTATTTATGGAATTGACATATCCTGAAAATGATACCCAAAGCAATATTATTTTATCTGCATTTAATGTCGGCATTAAAATGCTGGAGGAGCAAAAAGATTTTAATCGTTTTGACAGAGCCAGATTTCTCATAAAGGTTATAAATCCATTGTATTCGGGTCTACTGGGGTTGCAAAAGAGACTCAATATTCCAATGCCTGCAGAAATAAGATCCACCCCATCAGCCATTAACTATAACGCAGAAATGCTTTTTTCGAATAATTTTTTGAATCCCGGATTTTACAGCAGGATTCCTGAACAATTTAGAACTGAAGATGCCAGAATACTAGGACAGACATTGTTTTTCGACCCAATACTATCAAATAACAATCAAAGAGCATGTGCAAGTTGTCATAAGCCGGAACTCGCCTTCACAGACGGATTGCCCAAAAGCAAAGCAACAGATTTTCAGGGCACTGTTAGTCGGAACTCACCCACACTGATAAATTGTGTATTCAGTGAACGCTTTTTTCACGACTTACGTGCGGAAGCACTTGAAGATCAAATGGATCATGTAATTGCGGATAAAAAAGAGTTTAATACAACTCAACTAGCCATCATTGAAAAAATTGGTAATAGTCCAGAATACCTTACTTTGTTTAAAAATGCATTTCCAGGGTATCAACATTCCATCATTAATGCCCAAACGATATCGTTCGCCATATCTTCTTATGTGGGTTCTTTAAATTCCTTTAATTCCGCTTTTGACCTTTATGCGAGGGGTGAATCAAAAGAAATAGATGCTGCAATACTAAAGGGATTTAATCTATTTATGGGTAAAGCAGCCTGCGGAACCTGCCATTTCGCACCTCTATTCAGCGGTACAGTCCCACCGGATTATTCAGAATCAGAAAGCGAAGTACTGGGTGTGCCTGTTCAATGGCCGGCAAAAAAACCTGCTGCGGATTTAGATCTCGGTAGAGCAGCTGGCAGATTGAAAGAACAAGTGGATATCTATAGGTATTCATTCAAAACACCCACCATTAGAAACATTCAAAAAACTGCACCGTATATGCATAACGGGGGAATGAAAACGCTTGAATCAGTCATGAACTTTTATAATAACGGCGGCGGAAATGGCATTGGCCTTAACTTTGAACATCAGACTTTATCGTCAGACAAACTAAATCTCAGCAAAACCGAGTTAAAGCAAATTATCGCCTTTATGAATTCGTTGACTGATTATAAAAGTCTGGCTACAAAACCAAAAAAGTTACCAAAATTTAACGACAGCAGCCTCGATGCAAGAATAATTGGTGGTCTGTATTAATAAAATTTTCTTCCTCCGGTATTAACAACCGCCTTCAGATCGAACAAAATATGGTACAGCCCATAATATGTTCGATTGATATAAAGCGAATGCCTGGATCCGCGTGCCTTTTTGCTGTTGCGCACCTCAGGCATTTCTATCAACTTGTCGGCAAACTGATAAATACCTCCAAAATACTGTTCATTGCCAAAATCAAAGGTATCCTGGGTGAAGGGCAGGGTGAGCATATCAATCATCTCCCTGAACAACGGGGTAAAAAAGACAATATCTGCTTCGGTGTCATCATCGTGCAACAACTCTAGTTCTTTGAAAATGGCCAAGGATTTCTCTCTGTCTTTGTAAATATTTCTATCTACCAGACGAAAATAGGGCGTATAGAACCGATCGGGAATTTCCTTCACACAGCCAAAATCAAAAATATTGACAGTGCCGTCATTCAGAAACAGAAAGTTGCCCGGATGCGGATCTGCATGCACGGTTTTGAGTTCGTGAATCTGAAAATCGTAAAAATCCCACAGGGCCTGCCCAATGCGATTTCGTACCTCCTGCGATGGATTGGTAGCCAGAAATTCCTTTAGGTGCAAACCTTCCAGCCAGTCCATGGTAATAATTTTATCCGATGACCATTCGGGATAATAAGTTGGAAAATTCAGATTTTCAATGTGTGCGCAGGCTGCACTCAATTCTATGCTGCGCTTCAGTTCCAGGGCGTAATTGGTTTCCTCGAGCAGTTTGCCTTCTATTTCATCAAAATAGTTATCAATGTCATTTTTACTCATGTTGAGCAAACGAACCGCGAAAGGTTTCACCATGCGCAAATCTGAGCCTATGGAGTTGGCCACACCGGGATATTGAATCTTCACGGCCAGCCACTTGTCTTTGGATCTGGCCTTGTGCACCTGCCCAATGCTGGCGGCTGCCACGGCCTTTGACGTAAATTCATCAAAAAATGCAGAGGGCGGCTGACCGAATGCTTTGCGAAAAATCTGGTTTACCAGCGGCGCTGACAGCGGTGGCGCTGAATACTGAGAAAGCTGAAATTTCTCCTGGTATTCTCTGGGCAAAATGCCCCTGTCCATGCTCATCATCTGCGCCACCTTCAGGGCACTGCCTTTCAGCGTGCTAAGGGTTTCATAAATATCGCCGGCATTGTCTTTGTGCAGTTCTTCCCTACTCACATCCGCATTTACCAGTTTTTTGGCGTAATGCTTCAGGTAATTGCCACCCACTTTCACCCCGGCACCCGCAATGTGGGCCGCACGCTCTATGCGTGTTTTGGGAATTCTTTCCTGCGTTTTCAAGGATTAAGAAAAAGAATTTTTGGCTCGCTGAAACATGAACTTTCCAAAATCCAGCACTTCATCAAACAGGTTTTCGCCCATGAGTTTGAAGCCTATGTTGACGGTTTTTTCAATAGCCGCATCTGTATCTTCAAAATCTTTGGAAGTGTCTTTCAGCCAAAAGTTAAGCAAGAACAGGGTTTGCACCCACAGGCCGTGTTTCAACTGTTCGGAAATAAACTTGCGGTCGGCAATTTGTCCGGCACCTATACCTG
>JBEGML010000182.1:0-4293 GCA_041183145.1 Bacteroidota bacterium
TTAATTCCGCTCGCCAGCATTCCGCCTTCTTTAAAAGATTCAAGGTAATCGTTATTAAATTCATAACGGTGTCGGTGGCGTTCTTTAATTTCGGAACTTTTGTAGATGCGATGCGCAAGGCTGGAATCGCTGATGCGGCAGGCGTAGGAGCCCAGCCGCATGGTTCCGCCTTTATGGGTCACCTTTTTCTGATCTTCTAGCAGATGTATAACAGGGTAGGGGGTATCGGGTTTCATTTCGGTGCTGTGCGCTTTTTCATGACCCAGAACATTCCGGGCAAATTCAACAACAGCACATTGCATTCCTAAACAAATTCCGAAGAAAGGAACACCATGCTCTCTGGCATAACGTATGGCAATGACTTTACCTTCAATTCCTCTCTCACCAAAGCCGGGCGCAACCAGAACACCACTTACATCTTTTAATTTTTTGTCAATATTTTCATTGGTGATGTCTTCTGAATGAACCCAGATGACATTCACTTTTGCATCATTGGCAACTCCAGAATGAATGATAGCTTCTGTGATGCTTTTGTAAGCATCTTTTAATTCTATGTATTTCCCTATCAGCGCAATGCTGACTTCCTTTGATGGATTTTTTAGCTTCTTTATGAACTTTGTCCATGCTGAAAGCTCAGGCTTCTGGTCTGCCGGTATTCCCACTTTTTTAAGCACTACTTCATCCAGTTTCTCTTCGCGCATTAACATTGGCACCAGATAAATACTTTCTGCATCTATCGATTCAATAACCGCATCCGGATCTACATTGCAGAACAAGGCTACCTTACGTCTGATTTCTTTATTCAGTGGGTGCTCGGTTCTGCAAACCAGGATGTCGGGCTGAACTCCATATTCAAGAAGGGTTTTTACCGAATGTTGCGTGGGTTTTGTTTTTAGCTCTCCTGCCGCTGAAAGAAAAGGAATCAGCGTGAGGTGCACTACGATGGAATTCTTTCCTAATTCCCAGCGCATTTGTCGGACAGCCTCTATATATGGCAGAGATTCAATGTCACCAACAGTGCCACCGATTTCCGTTATTACAAAGTCGTAATGACCTTCTTTGGCAAGTTTCTTTATGCTGTTTTTTATTTCATCGGTAATGTGAGGAATTACCTGTACGGTTTTCCCTAAATAGGCACCTTGTCTTTCCTTGTCTATAACCGTTTTGTAAATGCGGCCGGTTGTGATGTTGTTGGCTTGTGAAGTGGGAACATTGAGAAAACGCTCATAGTGTCCCAGATCCAGATCGGTCTCGGCTCCATCTTCTGTAACAAAACATTCTCCGTGCTCATAGGGGTTCAAGGTTCCCGGATCTACATTGATATATGGATCAAGTTTCTGAATGGTTACCCTGAAACCTCTGGATTGCAGCAGTGTGGCCAAGGAGGCGCTGATGATTCCCTTACCAAGTGAGGAGGTAACACCACCTGTTACAAAAATGAATTTGGTGTGACGCATGAGAAGTTTTGACGCTCTAAAAATAGATATCAATTCTGAACCTCAGACTAATTCTTTAAAAATTCCAGGACATGCCAAATGAGGGCAAAAAGGGAAGTTGATAAAGTGTCTGATTGGTCACTCGGTTGATGAAAAAGATATTTTGTCTGTTGTAAATGTTCGTCGCTCCTGCATTTACTTCTATCAGTCCGTTTTCACCCAGCGGGAACTTCCTCTTTATGGCAATATCAAAGCGGTGATAGGTTGGAAGCCTGCTGTCATTCAGTGGGCCATAAAGTATACCTAACTGTCCGTTTTGGTTTAGATAATCTGTGTTAAGCCCATTCTGGAAATCCTGAAACTCGAAGAATCCCTGCGTGCGGGTAAAGGGAAATCCGGATCCAAAATTCCAGCGTCCGTCGATTTCCCAGTTCAGTCCTTTGCCAAAAACATAACTCACCACAAGGTTAACGTTGTGACGTCTGTCAAAATGCGGCCAATAGGTTCTGGAACCATCCCAGCGTGAAACATATCCGAGTGAATAAACCGCCCAAACGTAAAGTTTTTTGTGGTCATACTTGAGTAAAAAGTCAATACCACGTGCACGTCCGGTTTCAATAATGAAATCTTTTTTGAGGCTGTCGGGTCTGAAAGAGTTTTCTCCGGTATCCTCGAATAGCTTGTTTCTGTTAATGTTGGTGAGCTGTGTGAATTGTTTGAGATATGGCTCAACATTGAGTGAGATGTAGTCGTTTATATCAAATTCTAAACCTGCAATGGCATGTGTAGCTTTTTGCAGTTTGTGATTGATATCTCTGACGTTTCCGTTTTCATCGCGGAATGTTTTCTGTAAATTCTCGGGCCCTGACAGAAATCCGTAGAATAGATTAACAACGTCGCGGTCACTGTTTGCAGAAATAAGGTTTTGACTGTAAAATCCGCCTGCGAATTTTAATCTCAGCCTGTCGGTAACATTGTATTTTAGTCCAAGCCTTGGCTCTGGAGAGAAATTAGAAAGCGATGCGTAATAATGGGCTCTGAAACTTGGATCAATGACAAGTTTGCCAAGGAGTATTTTATACCTGAAGTAGCCTGCAAGTTCTGTTGTACTTTCTCTCTGATTAACGGCAATGTTGTTGTTGAAGAAGTTAAAATCTGTCTTGAATCCTAAAATTTCGACTCCATAATTCAATTCATTTTTCCTGATGAAATACGTAAAGTTAAGTCCCATGTTGAATCCGTTGATTCGGCTGTCTCTGGGTCTGGAAACGTTGTCTTCCTGTAGAGTAATTTTGTAGTCTGAATAGGCAAAATTACCTCTGATCAGAACCTGTGAACCTGTTGGTACAACAATGAAATTGCTGCCTCCACCGTAACTGTTCCAGTTTAGATCTGAAACTCCACGGTAGCGCACATTGTCTCTGAAATTAAATCCGAAAAGATTGAATTTTGAACCGTTATTGGTATTGAAGGAAACTTTACCATAAAGATCAAGAAAATTAAACGGCAAGCCCGCAGTGTCTATGTAATTGTATAACACCTTTGAGGTCTGTGCCAGATAAGAGTTCTTGGCAGAGAATAAAAAGGATCCGTTACTGCCTTCCTCGCCTTGCTTTTTGCCGAGTGGACCTTCAAGCATGGTTCTTGCGCCAAAAGGTGATATCCCAACTTTTCCCGCAAGTCGTTTTTTGTTTCCGTCTCTTGTTGTGATATCCATGACCGAAGATATCCTCCCGCCATATTGTGCGCCGAAGCCTCCGGTATAAACATCTGCGTTTCTGATGATGTCTGCATCGAATACTGAGAATAGTCCTATGGAGTGAAAAGGATTGTAAATCACGGCTCCGTCCAGCAGGACTTTATTCTGTATGGGCGCTCCTCCTCTGATGTATAGTTGTCCGCCCTGGTCTCCGGTAAATACTACTCCGGGTAATACCTGAAGGTATTGGGCAAGATCGGGTTCGCCTCCAACTGCCGGAATTTGCCTGATTTCTTTTGGGGTAATTTTTGTTACCGATGTGCGCACATCTGTTTGTGCTTGTTTTCTATCGGCTGAAATTTCAATGTCTTTTATTTTTACCACGCCCTTTTGAAGAAAAAATTTCTGCGTGATGATCTCTGACTTTTTAATGCTTAGATCCTGTCTGAGTGTATCGTATCCTAAATAGCTAATCAGGATGGTGTAATTACCACCCTCAACTTTTGTTATAGAAAAATAACCGTTTACATCTGTAACCGCTCCGTAAGTTGTGCCTTCCAGAACAACCTTGGTAAAAATGACCGGCTCTCCAGACTCTTTCTCGTATACGAAGCCTCGGATGTTGCCTGATTGCCCAAAGGCTGTTAGGGCGCTGATGAGAAGAATAAAAAATACCCTTCCGCTTAAATTAAAAAGCATTAATCATGATTGAGGCGGCAAAGATAGCAAAATTGACATGCCTTCAGAGGCCGCCCAGAGCGCAAATGAAGTCAAACTCTGGTGCCGTAACTTTTGTCACTGAGAGACGATTTAGTCTAATCATCTCCATGCCCGACAATGCCTCCTCATCCTTGATCCTTGAAAGAGGAACAGGGCGGGGAAGTTTTTTATACGGTGCAAAATCTACCACAGACCATAAATCGCCTTCCTCTGAAGTTGGGTCGGGGTAATGTTCACGCACAACTTTGGCAATCCCTACTATCTCAAGTCCTTCGTTGCTATGATAGAACAAGGCCAGATCGCCTTTTTTCATCAACCTCAGATTATTTCTGGCCTGATAATTCCTGACTCCATCCCACATGGTTTTCTTATCCTTTTGGAATTGCTCCCAGGAGTATTTAAATGGTTCCGATTTAATAAGCCAATGCTCCATATCAA
>JBEGML010000183.1:0-5201 GCA_041183145.1 Bacteroidota bacterium
CAATAAGCCAACTTTTGCGCAGAGCGAGGAAAAAGAGGCATTTGAACATCGGGAATACAACACAAAACTTTTGGCAGATCCTACAACGGGAGTCATCCCCCGACATATCAGAGAGAAGGAACTTGCATTTGCCAAAACTTTACCAAACGACGGCAGCGGACAACGTTCGTCTTCGATATTATGGAAGCAGCGAGGGCCGTGGAATGTTGGAGGAATAACAAGAGCCCTGGCCAGAGATATTTCTAACCCTCAAATCATGCTTGCCGGTTCAAATTCAGGTGGACTTTACCGAAGCTCAGATGGAGGAAGCACATGGAATATAGTAACTCCAAAGGACGAATATCATGGTATAACAAGTATTTCACAAGATAAGCGGACAGGAAAAACTAATACGTGGTATTATGCCTCAGGAGATCCTTATACGAGCGCATCTGAGACAGGAGCATTCTACGCAGGCAACGGACTTTACAAATCTACAGACAATGGTTTAACATGGAATCTGCTTGCATCTACACACTCATCTACTGTCATTTTTGATAGCGAATGGGAAGTAGTTTACCGCGTACTGACTGACCCGACTGACACAACAGATATTGTTTATGCTGCCTGTTATGGAGCAATTTTTAAAAGTGTTAATGGCGGAAATTCATGGAGCGTAGCTAGAGGAAACACTTCAGGGGCACAAAGTTTTTACACACATATTGACATATCACCATCAGGTGTTTTATATGCCACACTTGACAGTGACGGGAGTGGAAAAGGAATTTGGAGAAGCAGCGATGGGATAAACTGGACCAACATCTTACCATCAAATTTTCCTCCATCTCATAATCGTATTGTTTCAGGTATTGCTCCGTCAAACGAAAATATCGTATATTTTTTGGGTAATACCCCAGGATTTGGAACGCCTGACACAAATTTCCTAGGTGATGTTGAATGGAACAGCCTGTGGAAATATACTTATGTAAGCGGAAACGGCGATGGCGCAGGGGGAATCTGGGAAGATTTATCGGGAAGTTTACCCACTACCGGCGGCCCATTCGATAAATTCAACTGTCAGGGTTCATACGACCTCATTGTTGCAGTGAAGCCAGATGATGAGAATACAGTTTTTATTGGCGGCACCAATATTTACAGAAGCACCAACGGCTTTGCTGATGCCAGTACAAACAGATTTATTGGCGGATACCGGGAAGGAACGCGATTGCCAAAATTTGAGATATACGAGAAGCATCATCCCGACCAGCACGAGTTGTTTTTTGATCAAAATAATCCGTCTATCCTTTACAACGGATGCGATGGAGGGGTATATCGTACGGATGATTGTCTTGCAGACACTGTTGAATGGAACGAACTAAACAGTGGCTATATCACGACTCAATGGTACACCGTAACCCTGGATCATGGAAGCAACGGCGATGAAACAATACTTTGCGGTGCCCAGGATAACGGAAATTGGTTCACTAACAATAGTAATCTGCAGAGCCCATGGGTTAGTGTTCGCAATGGCGATGGCTCTTTTGCTGCAATTGCTGACGGCAAGAGCAGTTATTATTTCTCCATTCAGAGAGGAAAAATGTGGAAAGCAAATCTGGATGCAGCAGGAAACACGCTTAATTTCGCCAGAATTGACCCCATAGGTGGAGAAGGCTATCAGTTTATTAATCCCTACATCATTGACCCTAATAACAACAACCTGATGTATCTGGCAGGAGGAAAATATCTTTGGAGGAACGATGACCTATCAGGAATACCACTCAATAATAGTGAAGACTCAATAAGTACAAACTGGGTTCAATGGTCAGATTCCATTCCCTTTCCAAACGGAAAAATTTCATGTCTTGCTGTTTCAAAAAGCAATCCTCCGAACCGAATAGTATATGGAACTGACAATCAAAAAGTTTATAAAATAGATAATGCAGACAGCGGAACACCTGTTGCGCAAAACATTACAGGCACATCAAGTCCGAGTGTTTTTCCTTTAGGGGCTAATGTTAATTGCGTTGCCATTGATCCGGATGATGGGGATCGGATTTTTGTGGTTTTTTCAAATTATAGTGTTTATTCACTTTTTTACAGTGAAGATGGAGGAGCAACATGGACGAAAGGATCCGGAAATTTAGAGACGACCAATGGTGGATCCGGGAATGGTCCTTCGTTGAGATGGCTCACCGTAGTTCATCCACCAGCAGGAGGCACCTTGTATTTTTTGGGAACCAGTATAGGTTTATTTGTCACAAATAAAATGAACGGAACATCTACTACATGGTCGCAAGTTGGAACAGACGATATTGGCAGGGTTGTAGTAAGCATGATGGATTACCGCAGGAGTGATGGCATGCTGGTTGTTTCAACCCAGGGAGCGGGAATATTCAGTACAGTTATCACTGATACAATATCAGTATTCGCAGGAATAGAAAGAAATCAGAATCTTGTTGCGGATATCAACATTCGTATTCATCCAAATCCAATAAACAACTCAGGAACTATCAGTATTGACAGTGAATCTGAGCAAATTTCAAGTTGGTATTTAACTGATGAGCGCGGGCGATTTGTTACGCTACCGGAAAAAAAGAAACTCCTAAAAGGAAGCAACATTATTAATTTTGATGCAAGTCAGTTAACTGCCGGAACGTACTATTTTTTGCTTAATACTGAAACGCAAAGGCGAGCAGCAACATTTATAAAGTTACCATAGGTGTGAATACTGCAGCAATACTTTTGGTTTTAGTTGAAATGTAACCAAGTCATTTTCGAAATGTAGTAAGAATTTATTGCTACCGGTAAAATGAGAATGGCGCCAACCGATGAGCCCTCCATTTTTTTCGTTTTTTTTAATGGTGACTCTAATAAAAATCTGATTGTATGCTCAATTTATTATGGCAACAGGTATAGGGTTACTCCTTCATTAAACGCATGCGCTTTTCAGTTCCATTACCCCACAACCTCAATACATAAATTCCATTTTCAAGTAGAGAAAAATCAATTTGTGTTTGATTAAAAAAAGTGCCGGTTTGAACGTTTCGACCTGAAATATCAATCAACTCGAATTGCATCAAACCGGATAAGGAAGTTCTGATATTGGTAATACCGGCAGAGGGATTTGGTGCAATAAAGAATTCTTCGGGTTCGTAGTAGTCAAGACTCAGGAGGTTCCCGACAAAAACAGAATCACAATACTCGCAAGCATTGGTATCGCTCACGCAGTAGGAGTACCAGCCGGTATTGAGATTGGTATTTGTAAAGCCGACTGAACCATTACTCCAATTTATTTCAAAAAAGGCATTGCCCCCATTTATACTGACAGATGCACTGCCATCATTGCATGTAGGACAAGTTGCGGCAATCACGTTTGCTGTGGTATTTATTGCAGGCGGATCAATTAAAGTGTAGTTAACTTGTGTAGTACATCCATTGGCATCATTGACACTGGCAGTGTAGGTGCCTGAATCAAGCTGATCTCTGCAAAACGTGGTATCGCTACTGCCTGTCCAGACAACATTATAAGGAGAAATGCCACCACTTACAACAAGACAAATAGATGCATCATTCCCACCATTGCAGATATTATTGATACCAGAAGCTGAAGCCAGAATTTCAGAAGGTTGAGTCAAGGTAACAGTCTCTGTTGTTACGCATCCGACACTATCAGTGACAACGCAGGTATAGTTTCCTGCTGATACACCGGTCAGAACCGGACTAAATAAGGGTGGAATGAAGTTAATCCATGATGCGGAAGTAAGAGCGGTTCCGGAGGGGCTATTAAGCGTTATGCTTCCGTTTGCCTGTCCGAAACACAGCGGATTTTCAATAGAAAACGAACGTACTGCACAGAGCGACAATTTACTCCAAGAAGCCCCACCGGTTCCGAGACCGCAATACAAGGAACCATTTATGCTCAAACCCACACCATTATAAGTTCCGGTAGGGAGCGGAGATAATTGAATCCATGAATCATTAGCAGCATCGTATTCCCAGCAATCAGAGAGAGTGTTATTACCATTCCAGCCTACAAACATATATCCCTTACCATTCAGACTCACACCTTCCTGACGGTCTCTAGCGGTTCCGGGGAAAGGAGCCTTAGCCAACCAAGTATCAGTTGCAGGATTATATTCGAAAACATCGTTATAAAAAGTTCCACTACCAAAACCCCCGACAACATAAATTTTTCCATTCACTTCAAATGCACATGCATGATATCTGCCGGGCCCGGGAATAGGAGCCTTTTGTGTCCAGATGTCACCTATGGGATTATATTCATACCAATCGTTGTAATAGGAGCCACCAAGACCTACATAAGCCTTGCCACTTGAGATTGCTGCAACTGCTCCTTCCCTTCCGGGACCAGGCAGGCTTGCCTTTTGCGACCAGGCATCAGATGATTGATCATATGCCCAAAGATCATTGTAAGAAGAACCTGTTGTTAAATAGGCTACAGAGCCGATAGAAAACGCTGCAGCGCTATTTCTGGGGATTCCTGCGAAAGGCGCTTTTTGAGACCATGTATCCGATGCAGGATTATATTCATACAAGGCGGAAGAAGCACCTGTTACATAGCCTTTGCCATTTATGACAAAGCCAGCCTGTTCATCTAGAGCGCCCGGAAATGGAGCCATGGGTGTCCAACTTTGGGCTAAAATAAAAGTTGGTAATAGGAAGAGAGAAAGAATTGACTTCATAATTAATCTGATTAACTGCCAATTTACGAACAAATTTTGAAAAGTTTTTGAAATAACGATTACTTATACAAACTTATTGAGCTAGGAAAAAGCGATGATGCCAACATGAAAAACGATGGTGCTAATTGAGCTAGAAAAAAAGTCGAATAAATGGGGAGTATTGGCTTAGGATTTATTTATCTTTTATTTTTCAGCAGCTTAGATAAGCTGAAATCGTTAGAGCTAAAGCGTACTGAAAAATTTATGATCAAAGGAGGAATGTCGATGAAAATTCAATTACTTACTTTATGAGTAGAGTAAATTTTCACATTCAGGTGTAATGGAAATATTTATGTTAAATAATCTGCTACAGTTAAAACAATTCAAACCAGGTACCTAAGTGTAATGGTAAATTGGCATTAAAGTTTCTATCATAGAGGAAATATTTGTATTAAATTTTCTATCGTAATGGAAAAATTTGTAGTAAATATTCTGATGTAGTGGAAATATTTGTACTAAATATTCCGATGTAATGGAAAT
>JBEGML010000184.1:0-7328 GCA_041183145.1 Bacteroidota bacterium
GCATGATATGGTGCAGCGGTTGGGAACTTGCATCGGCCGTATCTAATGCCGGCGGGCTTGGCATCATTGGCAGCGGTTCCATGTACCCGCAAATACTTGATGAGCAACTAACGAAATGCAAACAAGCAACCCAAAAGCCATTTGCGGTTAACGTACCTCTGCTCTACCCCAATGTTCAGGAGCACATGGATTTAATTGTAAAACACCGAGTGCCCATTGTTTTTACTTCAGCAGGCAACCCTGCCACCTGGACCAACTACCTGAAAGAAAAAGGCATCACAGTAGTGCACGTAGTTTCAAATACCAAATTTGCAATCAAGGCCGAACAGGCAGGTGTTGACGCGCTTGTCGCAGAAGGTTTTGAAGCCGGCGGACACAATGGCAGGGAAGAAACTACCACGCTCTGTTTGATTCCTCAGGTCAGAAAAGTTAGCAAATTACCACTCATCGCTGCAGGAGGTATTGCAACAGGCGAGGGCATGGCTGCTATGTTTTGCCTGGGCGCGGAGGGAGTGCAGTTAGGCAGTCGGTTCGTAGCTTCGGAAGAATCATCTGCACACCCAGCTTTCAAAAATACAGTAATCGAAACTAAAGAAGGAGATACAGCGCTTACTCTCAAAGAACTCACCCCGGTTAGGCTGATTCGAAATAAATTTTTCGACGAAGTGCAGCAAGCCTATCAACGCGGTGCCACAAAAGAGGAACTCAGCCTTGTGCTTGGAAGAGGTCGTGCCAAAAAAGGCATGTTCGAAGGAAATCTTGAGGAAGGTGAACTCGAAATCGGACAAATCGCCTCCTTGCTCGGGGAAATCAGACCTGCGGCAGAAATAGTGGAATCACTTATGCAGGAATTTCACAATTGCCTGATAAGGATTTCCGGGATTAAGGACACCCTTTGAAAAAAATTATCTGCCCATCGTTACAACTGATTAAATGGTAATGATCCTGCCGACAGCGCTGCTGATGCCCGCTTTTAAGCAAAAAGAAAATACCGTGTAATACAGGCAGGACAATTTCACGTTGAACACCCTGCTCAATTGGGGTAATTTTTTTAGCAAATACTCCTAAAAAATCAATTTAAAAACTGACCAATCTCTGGCTTTGATTGGTTATTTTGCGCCATGATTCAATTTGAAAAATTCAAACTGTCGAACGGGCTCAAGGTAATTGTTCATGAAGATCAATCAACACCGATTGCCTGTGTAAACATTTTATACAATGTAGGCGCAAGAGATGAAGAACCTGAACACACCGGTTTTGCTCATCTTTTTGAACATCTTATGTTTGGCGGCTCGGTGAACATCCCCAACTACGACCAGCCTCTTCAAATGGCCGGGGGCGAAAACAATGCCTTTACCAACAATGACTTTACGAATTATTATCTAAGCCTTCCGGCCGAAAATCTGGAAACAGGCTTTTGGCTGGAAAGCGATAGAATGTTAAGTCTTGCCTTCTCGGATAAGAGCCTTGAAGTGCAACGAAATGTTGTAATGGAAGAATTTAAACAACGCTATCTCAATCAGCCCTACGGCGATGTTTGGCTACTGTTTAAACCGCTGGCATATAAAAAACACCCCTACCGCTGGAACACCATCGGCATGGAACTTTCGCACATCGAAAATGCACAGATGTCGCAGGTAAAAGACTTTTTCAGCACCTGGTACCACCCTGGTAATGCCATACTTACAGTAGCAGGCCCGGTGAAGACAGACGAAGTAAAAAGACTCTGTGAAAAGTGGTTTGCCCCCATTCCGGGTAAACCCGTTATGAAAAGGAACTTACCTGTTGAACCTCCACAGAGCGAAGCCCGCAAACTTGTGGTAGAACGCAATGTTCCGTCATCGGCGCTCTACATTGCATTTCCCATGTGTGCGCGCATGCACGAGGATTACCACAGTTACGATTTGTTATCAGACATCATGGGCAATGGCGCCTCATCCCGCCTCTATCAAAGCCTTGTAAAGGAGCAAAAATTATTCATTGAAGCGGGATCCTATGTATCGGGAGACCATGATCCGGGTTTATGGGTCTTCTCCGGAAAATTAACTGAAGGCGTGAGCATGGAAATCGCAGAGCAGGCTGTCTGGAAGGAACTTGAAGCTATGGCACAGGAAGGTCCTACAAAAGATGAACTCACACGAGTGCAGAATAAAGTAGAGAGTATGTACACTTTCGGAAACATGAACATACTCAACAAAGCCATGAATCTTGCCATCTTTGAATGGCTCGGTGATGCTGAGTTTGTAAACACTGAAACCGAAAAATACCGTAAGGTAAGCACAGAAAAAATTCATCAAATTGCGAAGGCAACCTTCAAAAAAGAACATTCCAATACCCTGCATTACTTATCTGTAACCCATGCTTGAAAGAACCCTGCAACCTCCATACCGCAACGACTTCCGGATACCATCACTGGAACACGATTCCTTTAAAACAGCAACAGGCATACCTGTATTTCTTTTTAAAGCAGGCTCCGAAAATGTGCTTAAAATAGAGTTTGTCTTCAACGCCGGCCACATTCAGGCAGGCAACGGGACCATAGCCACCGCCTGCAATATGCTGATGCGGGAGGGCACCAAAAACAGAAGCGCAAAAGAAATCTCGGAAGCACTCGATTATTTTGGCTCCTACTATGAAAGCGAGGCCACAAGGGATCGTGCAAGTGTTTGCCTTTACTCTTTGTCAAAACACCTAAACAGCACACTGCCCGTTCTGATGGAAGTTCTTAACGAACCCTCGTTCCCTGAGAAAGAAGTTCAGTTGTACAAAGACAACCTGATTCAGAAGCTGCGGGTGAACATGAAAAAAATAGATTTTGTAGCCCGGCAAAAATTTCCTTCACTGATTTTCGGAGAGCAGCATCCTTATGGCATTCAGCAGACCGAGCAAAGCATTGGTGCCATACAAAGAGAAAACCTGCAAGAACTGCATAAAAAGCTTTATCTGCATGGCATACGCTATGTTATGATTTCCGGGAATTTGGGCAAGGACGAAGAAGCCTGGCTCAAAAATATCCTGCAGCAATGCACGATGAGACCAGAATTTGGCGAAAGCCTTAGCAAACCCGACATTCTGCCTCCTCAGAAAAAATTTATTCAAAGTGCCGAGGCCATACAATCAGCGCTCCGGCTCGGACGTTGTGTGCCCGGAAGAGAGCATGAAGACTACCCCGGACTTCAGGTGATGAACACCCTGCTGGGTGGACATTTTGGTTCACGGTTGATGAGCAACATCAGAGAAGACAAAGGCTACACTTACGGGATAGGATCAGGAATTACCCCCCTGCTAAATGCCACCCTGCTCAGTATTTCAACTGAGGTCGGCAAAGAAGTCACCGGGGATGCACTCAAAGAAATTTACAAGGAACTGCAAAGACTCAGAACAGAATCGGTTGAACTGGAAGAACTTGAATTGGTAAAAAATTATATGCTCGGAACCTTTCTGCGCAGTATGGACGGTCCGTTCCAGCTTGCCGAAAGATTTTCATCACTGATTGATTTCAGCCTGCCCGAGAGCTGGTACCATCAATATCTGGAGAAGGTAAAAAACATCAGGCCGGAAAACGTGCTGAGTCTGGCAAAAAAATACCTCAAACCCGAAGATTTCACCGAGCTCGTAGTGGGTTGTGAATAAGGAATTGGATAAAAAGCCTTTTTGATCAACAATTTTTTTAGGTTTTTGCCTATATTTGTGTAAATGAGGTATAGTTTGCCGATGAGAAACAAAATCATCTTTTTTCTTAGTTTTATTCTGTGGTTAATGTCCGGTCATGCACAGGCTCAGCCCATGAATCCGCCAGCCCCCAAGTGCCTCGCCATTGATCCCGTAACAGGTAATATCACCGTTACCTGGACAGCGAGCTCAACCAATGGCAACACCTTTGATCAATGGGAGATCTATCATTCCGATCAGTTAAACGGTACCTATACCATGTATCCGGTAGTCTCACAAGGCCAATTGTCTTTTACTATACCCTGCCCTCCCAGTTCAGATGCTGACTACGTATACATGATGGCCAGATTTAACGGAGGCACCGGTTCTGTTGAATCAGACACCCTAGGGACACTTTTCGCTAACATAACCAACACAGGGAATGGTACTCTAAATGTTCAGTGGAACCCCCTGCATACTCCAGCTCTTACAACCAGCGGTAGCACTTATAGACTCTTCAGAGCCCAGGATACTCAGGCCGGAGGAGCATTTTTTCAGTTTGGAAACAATATCCCAAACCCGGAATTTGAAGACACCATACGAGTTTGTTCCGATACTATAAGATATTACGTTGAACTGGATGATCTCACAGGCTGCACCAGTGTGGGCAATGTAAGAGCGATTTATTTCGATAACCCTCCCCCACTGACTCCTAAGCTTGAAAGAGCAACAGTGGTGCAGGCCACACAGTTATCAAGACTCGACTGGACGAGAAGCTCCTCAACCGATACAAAGGGTTATTATATTTATCAACTCAACTCAGCAGGTAGTCCGGTTCTGATTGATTCGGTTCTGGGTTGGAACAATACCACCTACACCTATGCCTTATCCAATGCATTAAATCAATCAGAAATATTCCGAGTAGCGGCTTTTGATTCCTGCTACAGAGTTAGCACCCCATCCCTCTTCCATAACACCATTTTTCTGCAGGCTGAACTTGACGAGTGTAATGGTATTTCAAAACTAAAATGGAATCCATACAACAACTGGGACCTTAATGTTGATCGTTACGAAATCTATGTAAGTCAAAATGGGAGCCCTTTCGCATTGCTTGCAACGCTCACTTCCAGCGATTCTACATACGACCATTTCCCATTAATTCAAGCCAACCTCTATTCCTATTACATTCGAGCCATTAACGGAGATGGGCTAGTTTCATCAGACTCCAATATTGATGCTCTTGTTGCCGATGTGCCAATCAGACCAACAAGATTATATCTCAAATACGCCACGGTACTCGATGCAAGAAATATCAAAATTTCAATTTATACAGACCCTTTCGCTGACATTCTTAAATACAGAATTCTGAAATCGAAAAATCTCGGAGATACCTACGACACCCTGGTTGAATTACCATACCAGTTTGCAAACATTATCGAACACATTGACACAGCAGTTTTTACAAACAGACAAACCTACCTCTACAAGGCAGAGGCAATTGATTCGTGTAATCAGGTAGTTTACACCTCTGATAACATAGCAAGAACAATGTTTCTTAAGATTGAACCTCAAATTAATTTAGAAAACACTATAAGCTGGAGTGACTATGAATCATGGAACGGGGGCGTCAGATCATACAAAGTTTTTAGAGGATTTCAGGGAGCCTTCAGTGATATTCCTGTAAGCAGTGTTGACTTTGGTTTAAACTCTTTCGAAGACAATGTTGCTGATCGATTAAATAAAGACGGTGAGTATTGTTATTATATTCAGGCCTATCAGGGTCTTGATACCATTTTCTTTTTTTCAGATTCCTCCAGATCAAACACTGTCTGTATTAAGCAGGAGAAAACCATTTATATCCCCAATGCTTTCACTCCTGAAGGTGAAAATAAAATTTTCAAGCCCAACATGACATTGATGAACCCGGATAATTACGAGTTTACCATTTACACTAAGTTTGGTGAAAGAATTTTTGAAACAAGAGAACCTGAAACTGGTTGGGATGGAACAGTAAATGGCAAGAACGCGAGAATGGATTCCTACATTTATTTCATCCGATACAGAGACGAAAACTTCCAATTCAAGGAATTCTACGGATCAGTTACCCTTGTTCGTTAATTCCTCAATAGGGCGCCGGTATAATGTGCCGGAATATTGAAAATAACTCACAAGTCCAGGCCTTTTATTGTTTATCATTTTCGTTAAAGCAGCATCAGGAATAACCAGCCTTGCCACTTGCTCAAGTTTTCCCTTAGATAGATAATATTCAAAGGTTGACCTCTGAAAGTTCAGCATCACATCAGAAATCATAAAGTATTGGTATTTGTATTTCTCCCTTTGAAGTCTTTCTCTGTATTCCAAGCCCCCATACCAATTAAAATACTGAAAATCACTGCCTGATTCCAAAACGGAGAAATAATAAATTTCATCTCCTACTACTTTGGAGCCCTTAGGTATATTTTTAGAAATAAAATCTTTGACTGGTTTTGGATCCCTTTCCACATAGGAATGGAAAATGTACGCGCCCTTAGCAAGACCAATAGATACCGTCAGAATTATCAGCAAGCTGAATACCGCGCTTGTAAGAAAAGAATGAATTCTGTTTTTCAGGTCCCTTTGTAGTTCAGCAAAAAGATAAAAAGTGAGCAGATAGGCATAAGGGATAACAAAAACTCCGTATGGACGCTTAATCGCAACAAGCCAGTAAAATAAGATAATACTCAGAACAGAAATCCAAACAATCGGCGATTTGAATAATACTGGCTTGTATATGATTGTAAAAAATATCAATACGAGCGCAGCCAAATAAACAGGATATTGATAGACATAGACAGAGGCCCTGATATTGAAAGGAAGAGAAAAGTCACCAGTAGAGGCCACTAACTCGTAATAATTAAATAACCCGTCTAAATCCTCGAATGCATAGCGTATCCAAAACGCATAGCTTACAAATACAAAAACAGCTGGAAGAAAAACTGAGCGCAGAAACGGCAAGATGCCCCAAATACCAATTCGAGATACAACTAAAATCAACGGCGGAAAAAGTAGCATCACAGGCCGAGGTGTACATGCAACAGTTAGAAGCGCAAAAAGCCCGGGCATCCAGAAAGGACTCGCAAAAACATCACCCGGCCTCGTTAATTCACTAATTTTAATACAACTTAAAGTGAAAAGGAATATAAACAACATCGCTAATGTTTCCATTCTTCCTAAATGAAAACTCTCAAAGACAGAGTAGTCATATAAAAGAGTCAATAAAAACAGATGATGGATCAAGGAACTCGGAGCTTTGTGGAAATGCTTAAAAATTTTGATCAGAACAGGCATCATCAAGCATCCAGCTAAAAATCCAGGCAGGCGTGTCACAACAGAACCAAATCCGAGTACCTCATAAAATGCAGAAAGTACAGAAAAATATACCGGCCCATAGGCAAATGCCTCTTGAAAATTAAATGCATGCGGGCAAACCATAGGGAATAACTTACCTGTTTTTTTAAACTCATAAGCAATAGATGCAAACAGTGATTCATCAAACCATGGCAACGGATACCGTCCCAGAGCCAGCAGGTGAATAACTGCTAGAACAATAAGCAAAATAAAGATGACAATTCCCGCCTTTCCCGAGCGTATCATATTAGATTTTTATTTGTTTCCACAAAGCGCCTTAATAGCAAGGA
>JBEGML010000185.1:0-2838 GCA_041183145.1 Bacteroidota bacterium
ATCAGATTACCGACCGCTATTATTTTTGGATAAGGGCCAAAGCATGGTATTATATTCCCGAGAATTATACCGGAGACAGCCCCGGCATTGTGGCTCATTTCGAAAACAAAACAGGGGCGTATAAATACAGACATAAAGTAATCAAAAACTCTGATCTAAAAAAAGGGAGCTGGAATGAAATCAGCATGGATTATCTGAGTCCTGAACCACGCTCAGTAAAAGATCGGATTAAGGTTTATCTGTGGCATCCATCGCAGGAAAAAATAATGATAGACAGCCTGCAGGTAACACTGCTAGAGCCTGAGGCGGAAAATCCGACACCCTGATCATTTGTGACTGCCGGGAACTAAATGCAGCCCGTTAATAGATTGGCATTTTAGTAAAGAACGTTCGGCCGCGATATTCTATGGCAACAATATAAAGCCCGCGTGATAGAGAAGCAGAAAATAAAAATCTTCCGGAAAAATATGCTGACTGCTGTCCTGAAATAGTAAATAATGATACAATGCGGGCTTCAGGATTCTCTGAAAGCCAAAGTCTCAACGCTGTTTCCGGGCAGAAATCAGGTAAAGACCGATACTCACTCATGAAAGAGCATACATCCACAAAAACCGAATCTGTTGCGGAGTAAACACAAGAATTGCTATCTGTGAATTGATAATTTACCGATGCCCAGCTGCCCTGAAAGCCCGACAAGTCGAGTTGACTGCCATTTACATTGCTACCGGTATATATTCCTCCTGCAGGTAAACCACCGCTTAGCAAATAGTTACCCACACTGCTACAAAGAAAAGTATCCGCCAAAACAAGCGTGACTTCAGGGGCTTCAAAAATATTTACCACGGCAGAGGCTGTAGTGATACAACCATTCAGGGCTGTCCATATACCTGAAAAAACTGTGTCTGAACTCACCACTACCGTTCTTGTCAGAGAAGTAAGCAAGGTATCTGTCCACTGAAAGCTACCGTTACCGGCAGCATTCAGACTGAGGTTCACCACTGTTCCGAGACATACCTGTGATGAGGAAACAGAAAGAGAAACAGCATCAGGCTCCAGAACCGTGATGAAAACAGAATCCGTGGAAATTCCCAATGCATTGCTCAAAGTCAGGGAATACCAGCCTGTAGAGTCAGCCAATAAAGAATCTGCTCCGGAGCCATCGTTCCAGACTACCGATGCGCCATTTGCATTGGCAAACAAAAAAATAGGATTACAGACAACAGTATCCTGACCGAGGTTAGCCACAGGTGCAGATGGCGTCTCGAAGGCACCCGGATCTGGGTTGAGTGTATTGCGAAAATTCCCTTCAATATCATTCCCAACCCATGGAACAGGAGTTCCCATATTTTCAATTAGCGGATTCTGGAATTTTAGAAGAGAATCTGCTAAAAATAGAGGATTGGCATATACAGAATGAGAATCTGCTCCGGTAGTTTGATAATCGGAAAAAGTGCTGTACTCCGCATTAAAATCAGGAGCCTGACTGTAAAAAACATTATAATCAGAACTTACATAGGGTAGATAAGTAACAAGATTGGGAATGCGAAAAATATGGTTAGAAGAGATGGTATCGTGACGGTAAAAAATATTGTTATGTATATCAATCTGATCGTTTGTTCCGAAGGAACCAACCATATAAAACACATGAGCCGATGACCCTCCATTCATATAAAAAGTATTGTGCGCAATTTCTAAATTATAGGATGAAGATGAACGGAAATTATAAGCCACAAAGTTTGTTCCCGAGTTGATGAAAAAAACATTATTAAAAATTCTGCTCTTCTGACTTGGCCAACCGGAGGAGGAGATAAGCTGAAGAACGGCAGAGTTAAGGGTTCCGGCGATCAGATAAATACGATTTCCGGAAATCTCATATCGGGAGGATCCTGACATGAGTATGCCAGTGGCAGTGCCGCCACCACCGACGTTGATGATATTATTTTTTATTTGAGTGAAGGCGCCTCCATTTACATAAATACTCTCGGAGCCCACATAATCAAAAACATTGTTTTCAATTAGCGCATTTCTGAAACTGAAGGCGGAATTGCTGACGAAAAGTCCACCACCGCCGAAAGCGAAATAGCATTTTTTCACCACATATCCTGTGTCAGGAGCTCCGCTGATTAATTTATCCGGCAGGGCGCTGGAAGAAGGATATCCCTTGATATTGCAGTTATAAAAACCCAGATATTTCCCTCTTATGATGCCAATGGTAAAAGCATTATTCGGGCTGTTAAGTAATGAAAAACCAAGATGATGAAACTCCACATACTCAAGCTGATACAAACGCATCATTACCGTTTGATTGCTGTTAGTAAAACCGGTGATATTTACCGATGAGCTGTCGTTATTTTCTGATCTCAAAATAAGTTTACGGTTTGGCCCTGTACCCGGTATGCCATAAAAATTATATAAACCGGTATAGGTTCCAGGCCTTAATACAAACTCTACAGGACCTGAAACTCCTCTTGCACTGGCCGTATCCATAGCCTCCTGTAATCCGGGAAAATCAGGGTTATTGCCACCAATAGTGTAAGAACCATTCAGAGGCTGAGAAAAAGTCGGAGTTAGAAAAACCAGATAAAAAACCGGCAATAGCAGAAATACTCTTTGCATCATTTGGTAAAATTAATGAAAATGGAAAGGGATTACATATACGTCCTGCATGAAGAATGACGCGAAAATCGAACAGCAGCATAATACTTACGGAAATCTCTGAAATCGGTCAAATACTTATCTTTACCGCTTATGAAAAAATACACTAGGGGTCTGTTGAGGCTGCTGATGTTAGGTATCTTTATTGGGGTACAGACAGGTAGCATTACCCTGGCACAGACC
>JBEGML010000186.1:0-3930 GCA_041183145.1 Bacteroidota bacterium
GATGTGATGTAACTGTTCATGTTGTTTGATTATTATTATTTGAGTTGTTGATTATTCTGATTGAGTTGAATTGCCTAGTTTGATGTAATAGGAATACAGTATTTTACCCTTTGGGCTTACAGTTGATTCCTGCAAGGTGTTTCTGATGGCCTCTGCCAAGGAATTGTTTGTTTTGTCTTTTTGTGTGGTTGAAGTCCACTGAAATTCGAGCAACTGAGGATTTTCGTTATTAAATACTGCATCTTCAATCACATAATCAATTCGTAAAAGTGCGGAGGCATTTTTTATTTTTTTCAAACTATAATTTTTGTGGAATTGCATGATTAGCTCTATTTTCTCGGGCGAATTTTTAAGATGATCTGAGAAGATTCTATCATCATGTGTAAAAATCTCTTCCAAAACTTCCAATGGCTTAGCATTATCAGAACCGTAAATCCACTCTTTCTTTAACTCAGTTTTATCTTTTATGTAGCATGTAGTTATAACTGGATCTTTTTTACTCTCTTCAGTCCAGACATCATTCTTGCCCTTATCTTTTGTCATTTTAGGTTGATGGTTTTTTGCTTCTTCACACTCACTGAAATGCCTGTAATCTCTAGTTACATCGTAAACCTTAACAGCAACTTTATTTAGCTTGTAGGAAGATTGATCGACAGCATTCAAGAAAAGTTTTCCTAGAAAAACACCATTCTCTTTGTCAATAATATTTTTTACATACTTGTCAACATCTTCATTCCAATCTTTATTTATTCCAATTATTTCGTAGGGCAGCTTTTTGTCAACACTTGCATTTATATTCAGGTTTTTCCATTGGTTAAATTGCTTGTTTTGCAGCCCTGTTAAGTCTTTCCCTCCATAGTCATTGTTAATTGTGTATGGATTGTTATTTAAGTTAAATTCTTTGGTTGAGTAACGTCCTTTTAAAGCGTCACGAACGAGGGTAACCATACTATTTTCGTTCGGCTTACCCTGCGTAAAAACTGTGAAATAAAGGTGTTTAGCACTTTTTATTTTTGTTTTACTGTTAATTTCTTCATAGTCGGTGTAGAAAAAAGTGATTGAGTTACCCTTCTTCAACCAGCTTATAAAGTAGGTTTTAGGATAGTTCTCAAATTGCTCAGTTCCATCTGTTGTATATTCTTCATAATCGGTCACCAATAGAGCATCATTATCTCCATCAGTAATCTTTTTCAGAGTCTCCTGTATAGGAGCCATGATATCTTTATACTGCTTTGGATCTGATACCTTGTTAAAGAGCTGATTGCTGTTGTATTCGAGTGGCGTGATTTTTCCATCCCCCATGGCATACCATTCTATACCCGGATTCACTAGTTTGTTAGTGATGGCCTGTATAATTTGCCCGTTTTGAGAATTCTTGGTGTATGCCTGAACCAGGCCATCTGAGAAATCGATGTAAACAGCGCTCTTGCCTGACTTAGGATTTACAGCATCGCCAAGACTGGCCGTGTAATATCCCTCAATGTATTTTTCGATTTCCTTCTCAGGGTGAAAATTCGAAAAAGCTTTTTTCTCGCTATCACTTCCACATGATGTTAATAAAATAACACATCCTGCAATGGTATTTATTGCAATTGATTTGAAATGTTTGTTTTTCATATCTATTTGTTATTTGTTGAGTCTGTTATTCCCTCAAGAAATCCGTCCATCTGGTTGCCTAAATCTTTAACGGATGTCTCAATATCTTTCATACCCTTGTTGATAAGTAATAAAGCAAACCTTCCTTTAAGCCTTCCAATTTCTTTTAATTGTTCTTCTGAGTATTTTTCTCTATTGGTCTTGATGTCATTTTCAATATTTTCTAATTCAGTTCCTAATTTTTCGCAATCTGAATCGGTAAGCAATTTTTTTTTCTCAGCCTCTAAAATCAACGCCTTCGCTGATTCTAGTTTGCTCTCATTAGTTTTACATGATGCCAAAACTATTAAAGCGGCCACAAGACAGTATTCTACGATAACTTTCACAGTTTGGTGTTTCCTGATTTGATTTTTAGCAGTGCAAAAATGTGACATTACGTTGTTTATTAAGGCTTGTTTAAAGGTTATTTTGCTTCATTTGGTATTTAATTGCTATTTTTGAGGATAATTGTTGAATTTATGGACATTGGCAGCAACATCAAAAAGTATCGCGAACTGAAAAATATCACCCGCGAAGCTATGGCCGCAGAAATGGATATGAGTCTGAGCGGCTACAGCAAAATTGAAAGAAATGAAGTCGATCTCACCGTTTCTAAAGTACAGAAAATAGCAGAAGTGCTCGGAGTAGATGTTTCTCAGATTCTGAATTTCGACGCCTCGCAAATCTTTAATGTTTCAGGCAATAAATTCACCCAAGGTTTGGTAGGTGCTAAGGCTGAGAATATGAACTTCTATTCAGATGAATACAAAGACAAATACATCAAAATGCTGGAGGAGGAGAACCAAAGGCTTAAGCAAGAATTGTCCACCAAAAGGAAGTGAATGCCCTGGCACGTTCACCATTCAAAACAAATATCTCATGGTTCATTATTTTACATTCAGTCGCTGTCTGACTTTCTCAAAACTCTTCTAAAAGTAAAATAAAAGTAAATGTCCTTAAAAGTAGCAGTTCAATAGTATTTGCTGCTACAGGGCGTCAAGGGTATTTGTGGGCAGTGTGCTTCACATCATCATGTCACTTTTTAATGTGCCTGCCCGGTAAACTAAGTCCCGCTTAAACCATACTAAGATAAAATATCGGGCAATCATACACCTTGTCTTACAATCAGGTTAATTCCTACGCGCTACGTCAGATATATTTTAACTTGCAATGCCGCACATTCACAAATCCTTTAATATATTTACTTAGATAATAAATAAATTTAATTAATATGCTGCCATCTGTTGAATGTTAATGGTATTTAATTTTCTATAATATACACCAGTTTTTGCATTTTCCCCTACCGCCTTTAATTTCTTTCTTTTACCGCTCAAACTTATGGCTTTGCTTTTTCACGCCTTAAGGACATTCTTTTTATGCTTACAATATCCACGGTGTTACGATTCACTCTGGCCTTGCATGTTTAATATGTGCAGGAGATGCCCTTTCGCACACTCCTATTTTTTAAGAAATGAAGTTTTTAATCCTGCTGTGGTGTAAATTGCTGCCCCGGCACCGATTAGACTTACCCCAAGCAGGCTAAGTAAAATATCATTAGCCATAATTTTTACAGGGTAGGCATCTACCACAAACGATCCGCTGTCTCCCAGTTTGAGCCACCCGAAATGAATTTGTCCTGCGCAAATCAACAGTCCGCAGGCAACTCCCAGAAAGGCGCCGTATAGGGTGATTCGCATTCCGTGAATGAAAAATATCTTTTTTAATGTTGTCTCTCCTGCACCCATGGCAGAAAGAATAAATAAGTCTTGTTTTTTGTCATGTATCAAAAGTGTAAGTGAGCCAACAATGTTAAAAGATGCCAGTATCAGTATGAAAAGAAGGATGCTGAATACTGCCCACTTCTCTGTCTGCATAATATGAAACAACAGCGAGTGCTGTTCTGTCTTGTTCTGAATCCTACAGTCTCCTGCAATGAGCCTCAGTTCCTGCTTGATTTTCTTTTCATCTGCCCCTGTGTTAAGTCTGATTTCAAGGGTACTGTAATGCTCATCCGGAACATCCATGATGCCTTTGGCAAATTCTATGGGAACCAGGAAATATTTATTATCCACGTCCTGTTGCACTGAAAATACCGATCCCGGATAGATGCGGTCGCTTCTGAAAGCAGAGCCGGTTCTGATTTCTTCTGCCCCGGCTGTTTTATCTGGTAAATAAACTTGCAGTGAACTGAACACATCATCCGGGTGCGCTCCCAGCGTGGCAGCAACACCTTGTCCCAGGCAGGCAAGTGGATGATGGCTGTCTCCAAAACTAAATTTTCCGACTCTGATCTGT
>JBEGML010000187.1:0-5095 GCA_041183145.1 Bacteroidota bacterium
CTGAGAAAGATGTTCTGGAGCGTAGCAGAAGCGAATGAGGTGCCTTACACAGCCAGGAGAGTCTGAGAGCGATTTCAGGGCTTTCATCGGTTACGGCGATAACGCGAAAAGGTGGATTTTCAATGGCAGCCAAGGAATCTGACCATTGATTCAACTCAGCCATACACGGACCGCACCAGCTCTGCATGAGAGAGAGCACAACAGGCTTATCAGAGAGTGGCAATTCAATATTATTTCCCTGAATATCTTCAAGTACCATATCATAAGGGGCAGAATCGGGCACCAGTTTGTACCTGAGGAACAAAAATACCAACAGGGCGAATGCCATGAGCAGCAAAACGATTCCTAAACTTCGTTTCATTTAATAGAGATAAATTGAAACAAAGAAAAAGTAAATTTTCATGTCATTAGCCATTATTGGCAGGTTTGAATTATAGCCAGACACAAACTTAGGAGTAGAAGGGAATAGCTGTTAACTTAGCGGCAACTAATCTTCAGCATGACAGATTCAGCACAACAAGAGATATTAGAGAAAGCCTACAGCCTGATGTTCACCGCCAAAAGCATGAGTGATATTTACGAGGCGAATAAAGAATTTACTTCAAAGTATGTACATGCCACCTCACGAGGACATGAAGCCATACAACTTGCGCTAGGCATGCAGCTTGAATCAAAAGACTTCTTATCTGTTTACTACCGTGATGACAGCATCCTGTTGGCAATAGGGATGAGTCCTTATGAATTAATGTTACAGTTAATGGCCAAGCGGGATGATCCATTTTCAGGTGGACGTTTATACTACAGTCATCCGAGTTTAAAGCGTGAAGATATGCCTCGGATTCCGATGCAGAGCAGTGCCACAGGGATGCAAGCGATACCTGCTACAGGGATGGCTTTGGGAATCTGGTATAAAAACCAGTTAGCCGGTTCGGAGGATACAAAATCGGGAGCGGTGGCAGTTTGCTCCCTTGGAGACGCCTCCATCACAGAAGGAGAAGTTGCCGAGGCCTTTCAAATGGCCGTATTAAAAAAGTTACCGATTTTGTATCTCGTACAGGATAACGAATGGGATATTTCAGCCCATGCCAGCGAGTTCAGAGCCAGTGACGCCACAGAATATGCAAAAGGCTTTAAAGGACTTGAGACCAGAACGATAGATGGAACTGACTTCATCAACAGCTACGAGACCATAAAAGAGGTGTTGCAAATTATCAGAGAAGAGCAGCGGCCTTTCCTCATTCATGCCCGGGTGCCCCTGCTGAACCATCACACTTCAGGGGTCAGAAAAGAGTGGTATCGAGACGATTTAGAACAGGCCGGGTTGAGAGATCCATTGCCGAAACTCAGAAAGCAATTAATACTTTCCGGGAAAGATATCAGAGAAATTATTAAGATAGAGGAGCAGGCTGAATTGCTAGTAAAAGAAGATTTTGAAAAAGCAAGAAAGGCCGAGGATCCGCGAGAGGAAGACTTGTTTACCCATGACTTCGCTCCCACCCCGATTAAGGAAGAGCGCGGATTGAGAGCACCTGATGGCAGAGAGCGCACCGTTATGGTTGACAGTGCCTTGTTCGCCATCAGAGAGCTCATGGCAAAGCACCCGGAGTGTTTATTTTACGGACAGGACGTAGGCGCGAGACTTGGCGGAGTTTTCAGGGAGGCGGCCACCCTTGCACAGCAATTTGGGGATCACCGGGTGTTTAACACCCCGATTCAGGAAGCATTCATCATAGGCAGCACCGTAGGAATGAGTGCTGTAGGACTGAAGCCCATTGTAGAAGTTCAATTTGCAGACTATATCTGGCCGGGTCTCAACCAGTTGTTCACAGAAGTAAGCAGATCTTGTTACCTGAGCAATGGAAAGTGGCCTGTAAGCTGTATTATCAGAGTCCCTATTGGAGCATATGGTAGCGGAGGCCCTTACCACAGCAGCAGTGTTGAGAGCGTGCTACTCAACATCAAGGGAATAAAAGTGGTATATCCGAGTACGGGAGCGGATTTAAAGGGGCTAATGAAAGCAGCCTATTATGATCCTAATCCGGTTGTGATGCTCGAGCATAAAGGATTGTATTGGTCGAAAATAAAAGGCACCGAAGAAGCAAAGACCATAGAACCGGATGAAGAATACATCATACCACTGGGACTTGGAAGAGTTGTTCAGATAGCAGATGAAGTTCAGCTTAAGACAGGAAGAACCTGCTGCGTTATTACTTATGGTATGGGAGTTTACTGGGCCATGCAAGCCGCCAAAGCATTCCATGGAAGAGTTGAAATCATTGATTTAAGAACCTTGTATCCGCTTGACGAAAGCTTGATTTACGAGACTGTCAACAGGCACGGAAAATGCCTGGTATTAACAGAAGAAACCAAGAATAATTCATTTGCCGAGGCATTGGCAGGCAAGATTCAGCAGGCTTGTTTCAGAAAGCTTGATTCGCCGGTGTTGGTGAGAGGAGCAGAGAGCATGCCTGCAATACCACTGAATAGCTTATTGGAGCAAACCATGTTACCAAATGCGCAAAGGGTTTCAGAGGATCTGAAGCAGTTGCTAGAGGACTAGGTAATTAGTTAAATATTTCATCCAGTTTCTTTTCAAGGTCATCACCGCGCAGGCCCTTGCCTATGATTTTTCCATCCTTATCAATAAGGTAAGTCATAGGAATTCCTGAAATGTTGTATTGCTTTACTACAGAGCTAGACCAGTATCCGAGATCGGAAACATGGCTTTTCCATTTAAGTCCATCCTTTGAAATTGCCTCGACCCAGGCCTCCTTAGACTTATCCAGCGATACGCTGTATACTTCAAATCCTTTGGTGTAATATTTATCGTAGATCCGCACCACGTTTGGATTTTCAGCGCGACATGGCCTACACCATGAAGCCCAGAAATCGATTAGAACCACTTTGCCTTTCAGGGAAGATAGTGGGATGGGGGCGTCCTGAGGGTTATTGAGATTGATCTCAGGTGCAGGGCTACCCACAGCGAGTTTAGATAATTCTGAAACCCGTTCATGAAAGCCTTTTGTGAATTCGCTTTTAGGGTGGGCCTTTGAAAGCCCTTCATCCAGCAATTTGAAGTAGGCGAAATCAGCATCCGGATTGAGTCTCTCCACCAGAGCCAGACAAGTAAGTGAGTTAGGATGCTTTGTGACATAATCACGAATCATCTGATTTTCTTTTTCCTGCATTTCAGCGAACATTTTTTGGAATCGTATTTGTTCTGCAGTATTTGTCTGTATATCGGGAATCATGGAGGCAACGTTCTGAAGAGAGTCGCCTTTAATGCCATTTTTAATTAGCATACGAGTTGCATCGGAAAGCCATTCATTATCGGGGGCGCCGGTGATTTTACAGGTTAATCCGAGATTTTCTGCTTCGGCATCAAAGTTGAGTTTGGTGGTTGGTTCAAGCATCAGAACCGCGAAATTATTTTCTTCCAGACGCAGACGGAAGAAACCTGTTTCGGTGACTTTTACATTAAAACTAAAAGCTCCGTCAGCAGGAATTTTGACAGAATCGAGAGGATTAACGCTATTACTTGAGAGCCTGTCGATGTAAAGAGTTTTACCATTGCCACCTGAAATTTTTCCAGTGATATTCCCTCCCGCCTTACCATTCGAGCAGGAAAACAGGATCAGTATCGCCAGAGCAAAAGAGCGCAGAGGAAGTTTTTGGAAGGAGTTTTTTGTTCTCATTTGAAAATTGTTTCGAAAATACACAATCGAAGGGATTGATATGCATGTAAATTTACACCGTATTGATGATAACGCTTTTTGCAGATATTATTGTTCCCTTCGCGCTGCCGGGCACCTTTACGTACAGAGTTCCTGTTGAACTTCAGTCACAGATAGCGGTTGGCATGAGAGCCCTGGTACCTTTCGGGCAGAAGAGAAGCAGACTTTACACAGGTATTGTTCGAAAAATACATGAACAAGCACCGCGATTAAGAGAGGCCCGATTTCTGGATAGCCTTCTGGACGAGATTCCTGTTATTAGTGAGAAACAATTTGAATTTTGGGAGTGGATGGCAGGGTATTATTTATGCCATCAGGGCGAGGTGATGAATGCCGCGCTTCCATCCGGCATGAAGCTAAGCAGTGAATCGGTGTTAATGTTACAAGAAGATTTTTCGTCTAACCTTGAAAAAATCAGTGAGCAAGAAATGGTTTTGGTAGAAGCCCTTGAAAGGCAGGGAAGACTTACGATGGATGAGGCAGGAAAGATACTGAACAGTGCAAAAACAGGCGGACATGTGCGCAGGTTATTAGACAAGGGTATCATCAGCTTAGAGGAAGAAGTGAAAGAAGTGATAAAGCTCAAGATGGCGAAATTCATCAGCAGCGGTGTGGTGATGCATGACGAAGTCAGACTTGAGGATTACATGAACAAACTAACCCGCGCCAAATCCTCAGAGGGCAGGATGAATGCTCTGCTCAAATACATTGATTTGTCGGGTCATTTCAGCGAATCACCTGTGCCTGTAAGAAAAGATCTTTTGATAAAAGAGAGCGGCTGCACTGCAGGCAATATCAAAAAGCTAGTAGAAGACGAAATATTTGAGGAGAGGGAATTTGAGATTTCACGCTTTAGTAGCATCAGGCATGCAGGCGAGCCCCGAATACTTAGCAAAGCGCAAGAAACCGCATTAATGGAGGTAAAAAAAGGATTTGAAGAAACATTGCCTGTTTTACTACATGGGGTAACCTCCAGTGGAAAAACCGAGATCTTCCTGCACCTGATGAAAGAGACCATTGAGTCGGGAAAAGAAGTTTTGTATTTACTTCCAGAGATCTCGCTAGCAACTCAAATTACCAAGCGGATACAGGCGATCTTCGGGAACAGGGCTGCAGTCTATCATTCCAGATTTAACGAAGGCGAGCGTGCAGAAATCTGGCGAAGTTTGATTTTCCGCGATTACGGAGCCGGGCAATCAGGGATGGGATTGCACAATGTAAGTATTGTTATTGGGGCAAGATCAGCGATATTTTTACCATTCAACAATCTTGGTTTGGTGATTATAGATGAGGAACACGACACCTCATACAAACAGCAGGATCCCAATCCCCGTTATCAGGGGCGTGATGCAGCACTCATG
>JBEGML010000188.1:0-10805 GCA_041183145.1 Bacteroidota bacterium
CTCGTGAGGATATGGTTTTTGTAAACTCAAGTAATCGGTCTGCGAGGGTACTTTTTCCGTGATCAATGTGGGCTATGATGCAGAAATTCCTGATGTTTTGCATGGTTCACAAAGGTACAAAATTGAGCCTTTTAAGAGGTATGAATAGTGATTTGACTTGTTATTTGTGTGAGTATGCATTAATTTAACGTTAAATCAGACTTTGGCTGGCTTGAGAAACAGCACATGAAATTACTTTTGAATCCGTTAAGGCCATTTTCTGAATGAACACCGAATCCAGTCCGCAAAAAATCCTGCTCGTTGATGATGAGGCAGATATTCTGGAGTTCCTTACCTACAATTTAAAAAAGGAAGGTTTTATGGTGGAGGCTGTTGATAATGGTTCAGATGCAATCAAGCGGGCAAGAGATTTTCAGCCATCTTTAATTTTGTTGGATGTCATGATGCCCGGAATGGATGGTGTCGAAACTTGTCGTCAGATCAGAGATCTACCCGGCGGTAAGTCTTTTCTAATAGCCTTTCTAACTGCGAGAGGTGAAGATTATTCACAGATTGCCGGTTTTGATGCCGGGGCAGATGATTATATTACTAAACCAATAAAACCTCGCCTGCTAATCAGTCGTATTTCTGCTCTACTTCGCAGAGCTGCAGGTGCCGGCGCTCCTGAACAGATTCAGCTTGGCGATCTTACACTTAACCGCGAAAAGTTTCAGTTGATGAAGTCCGGTACTGTAATTCCTCTTCCTAAAAAGGAATTCGAGCTACTTTTTCTTTTAGTTTCCAAGCCCGGAAAAGTTTTTCTGCGGGAAGAAATTCTGGAAAGGGTTTGGGGGGGAGATGTTGTTGTCGGTGATCGTACTATTGATGTTCATATCAGGAAGTTGCGTGAGAAAATCGGCGAAAACTACATTAAAACTATCAAGGGAGTAGGATATAAGTTCGATATTTAGGCCGTGAAAAGCCTTACCCCCAGTAACATAGCCATTCTGGCAAGTATTATTTTGGGCTCAGTTCTTGGTTTGGGAAATATCTTATCTGATATTATTTCAAACGGGGAAGTTTTTTGGTCTGAAGTTCTCCTTACTGTAGTGCTCACAGTTTCTGTATCCTACTTGGTTTTTTTCGTCACCATGAAGTTCTTCATTTACGAAAAGATAAAGGAGTTGTATGATTTTATGGATGAGGCAAAATCCGGAGGAGCCAATTTTTCTATTGACCGTGTTTCGCTGGATGAAGATTTTTTGCGTGCAGCGCGGCAGGATATGATGACGTGGGCTATAGAAAGAAGGAAAGAGATAGAGCAACTAAAGAAGATGGAAACTTACCGCAAGGAATTTGTCGGAAACGTCTCGCATGAATTAAAAACACCCATTTTCAATATTCAGGGATACATATACACTTTGCTTGACGGAGGGATGGAGGATCCTTCTATTAACCGTGATTATCTTGAAAGAGCCTCTCGTAGTGTAGAAAGGATGATCACTATAGTAGAGGATCTTGATGTTATCTCTCAGATGGAGTCGGGCGAACTGCTGCCATATCTGGAAAAAACAGACCTAGTTACGCTGGTGCTGGATGTTTTCAAGGCTCAGGATATTAAGGCGCGAGATAAAAAGGTTGAATTAAAATTTGATAAAGCTTATGACAAGGTATATGTGATGGCTGATAAAGGACTCATCAGACAGGTATTTACCAACCTTATCGTAAATAGCATCAAATATGGAAAGGTTAATGGCACCACGGTGGTTTCTTTTAGTGAATTAAAGGATGTAGTCAGAATTGAAGTGGAGGATAATGGAATGGGAATTTCTAGAGCTCATTTACCAAGAATATTTGAGAGATTTTATAGGGTAGATAAAGGTAGAAGCAGAGAGCATGGAGGAACGGGTCTTGGCCTTGCCATAGTAAAACACATTGTTGAAGCTCATCATCAAACCATTGATGTAAGAAGTATAGAAGGAGAGTCGACCTGTTTTTCTTTTACGCTACAAAAAGGCTAATTCAAACTCAGATCAGACCTGATAGGGTATTTGTTTCAGAGGGGCGGTTGAAATCGTTTGTCACACCTGCTCTCGCTTGAATAGTTTTGGAGAGCTGTTGCGCATTTACTCCGGCATTCAGGCTGAAGAAGCCGTACTTATCATGTAGGTGTCTTGCAAGATATTCCTGTTCTGTTTGTCCGCGGCTTGCGATAAAAAGCGCGGGAGTGTTAAAACTCATCAAATCCATGATGGTCGAATATCCTGGTCGGCAAATAATCAGTTTGGCTTTGGCAATTAATGTTTGAAGCAGTTCGCGGTGTGCAAGATCGTAAAATCTAATTTTTTCACTGTTTGTGTAAGTACCCGGCAGATAGGTTCCTCTGATAATCACGCTTCGTTCTTTGAGCATCTCAGATGTTTTAATGGCCAGGTTTTCAAATGAGCTTCTCTGAGGCTCTGGCCCGGAGATGAGGAATAGAATATGAGATTTCTCCTGAGGATTAACTTGTTGATCGAACCTGGAGAGCGGACCGATGTATTTAATATTGAGGTTTTTAAATGGATTTTGTGATATCGCTCCTGCGAGGCAAAGCTTTCGGTCTTCATAATCAGGAACCCATATTTCATCGAATGGCTTAATTAGGTTTTTGAGAATCATTGCGCTAAGACCTCCCAGTCCAAAACCCGGAGTCTGAAGCTGATGGGTGATAAGTATGCTTTTGACGTCTTTATGGTAAAACCCATAACGGTTATCGGAGATAATAAGGTCAGGTTTGTTTTCGTTGACAAAAGAGGTTATCCAGGCGTTTTCTTCATTTATTATTCTGGGCAGACTAATTCCCTGAATAATAAGCTTTGTAAGGGTTCCCGTGCGTGTTTTACCTAAGGTAACATTCAATTTCGGCACCTGATGGTTCGTTAATCCTGGGAATTCAGTTTCGAAAATTTCTTTTAATGGAGAATTAAGTCCTGTAATTACTTCAAAATGCTGGTTTAACAGGTGCTTGATTATTGGAATACTTCGGGTTGCATGTCCTAAACCCCAATGCAGGGGGGAAAAAAAATTTTTTTTGTTTTTAATTTCTGTCACTGCCAGCATGAAGATTGCAACCGGAGGGATTATGCCTTTAGCTCATTTCATTAATGTAAAAGTCGCCTTTCTTGAGCGTAATCTCAGTTAATTCAGGCCTTATTCCGACTCTCCCCGGATAACCTAAAAATCCTAATCCACGGTTTACATACAATATCTGATTTTTTATGTGGTAGGTTCCGCCCCATTGTTTATAAAAATATTTACTGGGACTCCATTTGAATCCCGGTATTTCAATACCGAATTGCATTCCATGGGTATGTCCTGAAAGGGTAAGGTCTATATCTGAGTGATGAGGAAGAATGAGGGCATCCCAATGAGAAGGGTCATGAGAAAGAAGGATTTTAAAAGGAAGAGGTTTTAATCCCTCTGCTGCTTTGTTCACGTCTCCTTTTTTAGGAAATCTCATGCTCGCACCCCAGTTTTCGACACCAAGCAGCGCTATTTCATCTCCATTTCTTTTTAAAATATGATGTTCGTTCCGCAATAGTTTCCAGCCCGCTTTTTCATGAACCTTTAAAAGGCTCTCAAAATTTTTTGCTTTTTCCTGTTCATTTGGCCACACAACGTAATCGCCGTAGTCGTGATTGCCAAGCGTTGAGAACACTCCCATTGGAGCTTTAAGTACTGACCAGGTGGTTTCGAAGCGCTCGGCTTCTTCGGCTGTGTTATTTACTAAATCACCTGTAAAGAAGATGGCATCCGGATTTAAGGATTTAACCTGTTGAAAGGCCTCTTTTAAATAATCGGCATGTACAAAACTTCCTGAATGGATATCTGATATCTGAACAAATCGGAACCCGTCAAAGCCTTCAGGAAGGTTAGGAAATCGTAATACTACCTTTCTGATTTTAAGGTCGAAGCCGGTTTTTAGCATGCCGTATATCATTGCGCTAAAGGGAAGAGCGGCAAGTGTGGTTCCGGTAAGGCTCAGAAACCTTAATCTGCTGATTGGCTTGGGGTTTTCACTGTTTTGTGTGTGGGGTGAGCGTGATTCGCCAATCCTTTGACGTATCCATTTTGCACTTCTGATTGAATCATCAACAATGAGCAGTATCAGTGCCGGAAGTTTGCAAAACAAGGGAATGATTACCAGAGAAAATCCATAAATACGACTCCAGTAGCCCCATTGTTGAAAAGGATATATCATATTGATTAAAAAAATCAGGAAAGCATATGCGGTATGAGACCAGTATAAGGTATACAGTCTGGACTTCGCTTTTGCAGACCATTTTTTTGTAATGGTTTTGAGTGCCTGAAAGAAATACAGGTCAACAGCAAAAATCAGCACTATTGCTGATAGAGTTCTTAAAACAGCAAATAATATGGATGAGTCAGGCTTCAATTTGTTTTTTTCGAGTATGAATAAAAAGCACTATAGTATCGAATGGGAAGAACAAAATATATTGACAAAGGAAGATCAGCGTGAAGTTTCTGGCTGACTCCTGTTTGTAAAGAAAAACCAACACTATCAGGAACAGGTAGGTGAGTAGCCGCAACACGGTGGCAAGCATGAATTTCCTTACAAAGATTTTGTCGTCAGTTGCCTTGTCGGTGATGAGTAAATGAAAAACAACACTGACAACGAAAAAGAACGCGAAGACACTGTACCATGTGCTTAAATCTCCCCAGGTAGAAAATTTTTGAGCGAGTACATAAATAAACAGTGCGACTGCGATAGAAAAAGGGAGAAGCTTTTTGAGGTATGCCCGCATGGCTAATTTTTTTTGTGTCTTAGGAGGTCTTTGATAACCAGATAGAGTCCGAGAAACAACCCCAGTATTACTCCTGCGGCAGTGAGCAAGTTGCTTTTTATACTATAATGGAGGTCAAGCTTATGGCCCAGCCATGCACCGCCCAGCATTATCGCGGCCATCTGTAGGCCCATACCAGAATATCTGAGGAGTGCAGAAGGGTCAGGCCGTTTTTTCGGCTTTTTTATCTCTGGCTTCGGCATGTTTCAGGTCTTTTACTACCCCGCCCATGCTACAACTGCCTGAAAAGTTTGCGCCGGGTTCAATGGAGAGCTTGTTGGTGACAATTTCTCCTTTGAGGTTAGCGCTGGATTTCAAGGCTAGAAGCTCGGCTACAAACATATTGCCTTTGACAGTGCCGGAAACATCGGCGTTCTGACAGGTAATTTCTCCTTCAACCGCTCCTGTTGGCCCAACCACTACTTTGCCTTTTGACTGGATTGAGCCGGATACTGTTCCGTCTATACGTAAGTCTCCGTTTGCTTTTACCTCCCCTGTTATGATGGTACCGGTTCCTATTAAGTTGATAGAGACCTGATCAATATCCTGACCTTTGGTCATAAACGGTGCGTTTTTCTTTGGATTGAACATAATTACGGGCTTCTGTATGGCAAATATAGGGATTTTATCATTGTTGCCCATTCGGTTCTGATTTGAACCATCCGGCATACATCAGGTAGTTGCGGGCAATCCTTGAAATCTCTCCTTTGAATTTTTCTTCAGGGAGATCTTTTATTCTTTTTGCGGGTACACCTGCATAAATTCCTCCCGGGGCGAGAATACTGTTTTCAGTCACAACGGCTCCGGCGGCAATGATGCATCTTTCTCCGATATGTGCATTATCCATGATAATTGCTCCCATGCCTACGAGAACCTGATTTTCTATTCTACAGCCGTGAACAATGGCATTGTGTCCGATGCTCACTTCGTCTCCTATGCTTGTGACGGAGCGTTCAAAGGTACAGTGAATGACGGCGCCGTCCTGAACGTTTACTTTATTACCGATTCTGATACTGTTCACATCAGCCCTAACAACGCAGTTGAACCAAAAACTACAATCGTTACCACAAATGAGGTCGCCAATTAAGAATGCTCCCGGAGCGATAAAGCAATTTGTTCCGAGTGCAGGTTTGAATCCTCTTACTTCAATGAGATTGTTCATGTTTAATCGATTCTTTTGAAGCAGGGATCACTTCTTCTTTGAAGAATTTTGTTTTTGGCAGGTACGCTGTCTGCGTCATAACCCATGCGGCTGAGAAAATATCTTACTGAGTCGGTGCAGGTTTTCTCCTTATTGTAGGTGATTAGAATGGTTCCTCTGTTCCAATCAACGTTACATTTTTTTAGCCCGGCGAATGATTTTAAGGCAGTTTCAATGTCTTTTTTACAGAATTCGCAGTGAGCGGAGGTTTTGATGCTGTCTGTTGCCCATTTTCGAGAGGACTGTGCAAAAATCTTAGAAGTCCAACATTCTAAAAAAAACAGCAGTAGAAAAACCCAAAAACACCTCATTTTTTAAGGTTTTTGAGCATGTCAGAAGTCATTTGATTCAGGTCGAACTCCGGTCTCCAGCCCCAATCCTGTCTTGCGCGCTGATCATCGATACTTTCAGGCCATGAATCTGCGATGGCCTGCCTGAAATCAGGTAAGCAGGAAATTGAAAATTCGGGAATATGGCTTTTTATGGATTCAGTAATTTCTAGGGGAGAAAAACTCATGCCGGCCAAATTGTATGAGGAGCGAATTTTAACAGACTCTGCCGGCGCGTTCATAAGGTCTATTGTAGCCCTGATGGCATCGGGCATGTACATCATGGGCAAGCGGGTATTTTCGGAGAGAAAACACTGATAAGATTTTTTATTAAGTGCTTCATGGTAAATATGTACGGCGTAGTCGGTAGTGCCTCCACCGGGAGGTGTTTTATAGCCGATAAGGCCCGGGTAGCGGAGGCTTCTTACATCAACACCATATTTGAGATGATAATATTCACACCATCTCTCCCCGGCTTGTTTACTTATTCCGTAAACGGTTGTGGGCTCCATAATGGTAAATTGAGGGGTATCAACTCTGGGTGTTGTTGGTCCGAATACAGCAATAGAGCTCGGCCAGTATAATTTTTTAATATGCCCTTCTTTGGCAAGGTCTAAAACATTGAAGAGTCCATTCATGTTAAGGTCCCAGCCAAACATCGGATTTTTTTCCGCGGTTGCTGAAAGAAGCGCCGCCAGCAGATACACCTCGCCGACATCGTATTTGCGAATGATCTCAAACAGCCTTCTGGCGTTGAGCACATTTAATACCTCGTAGGGGGCTGCTCCTTTCAGACTTTCCTTATCGAGGTCTTTGATATCACTTGCTATCACATATTCCTTGCCGTGAATTTCTCTCAGCGCCTGAACAAGTTCTCCTCCGATTTGACCTGAAGAACCAATAACCAAAACCGATTTTTTCATAATTTTTTTCCGAGTCCAAAAGAAATGATTTTTTTAATCGGTTGTGCATCTAATTTTAAAGCATGGGGTTTGTTTAGTTTTAGTTTTATCGATTAATATAAAAGTATCATTAATTTAGCACTGAAGGGATTATTAACTTTGCAACTGAAATGGCACTTCACAACAGAGTTGATCGCAGGGTTCTGCAAAAGCGAATTCTGGAAGATTCCACACCCAGAACTACCCTCAGTTTTTATCGGTATGTAATTATTGAGGATCCGGAATCTTTTCGTAATCTGTTGTACAAGTCTTGGGAGATTCTTGGAGTGCTGGGGCGTATTTATATTGCCAAGGAAGGCATAAATGCTCAGTTGAGTCTGCCAACAGAAAAACTACCACAGTTTAGGAAGCAAATGGATGAAGACATCAGACTGGCTCAAATGCCACTTAAATTTGCAGTTGAAGATGACGGGAAATCTTTTTTCAAATTAGCCATAAAAGTCAGAAGGAAAATAGTGGCAGATGGTTTGGATGATGCTTCTTTTGATGTTACCAATGTGGGCAAGCATCTTGACGCAAAGGAGTTTAATGAAGCAATGGATTTGCCGGATACCATTGTAGTAGACATGCGCAATCATTATGAGAGCGAGGTGGGCCATTTTGAAAGAGCTATCATGCCTCAGGCAGACACCTTCAGAGAGGAGCTTCCGTTGGTTTTGGAAATGCTCAAGGAGAAGAAGGAGAATAAGATATTGTTGTATTGTACCGGTGGTGTTAGATGTGAAAAAGCCTCAGCCTACCTTAAACATCACGGCTTTGAAGATGTAAATCAATTACACGGAGGAATAATTGATTATGTTAGACAGGTAAGACAGCAAAACCTGCCTTCACGCTTCAAGGGCAAAAATTTTGTTTTTGATCAACGTTTGGGAGAGCGCGTTACCGATGATGTTCTCAGTGAATGTCACCAGTGCGGATGTGCCTGTGATACTCATGTAAATTGTGCAAACCCAGATTGTCATTTGTTGTTCATTCAATGTAATCAATGTCTCGGGAAATATTCAGGATGTTGTACTTTAAGATGCAAAGAGTATCTTTTTACAGATCCCGCAGAGAGAAAAGGTCTGAGAATGAGTTTTCCCGGCTCTTTGGCAAAAAACAGTCATCATTCGCGGCTGAGGCCCAGATTAATCTCTGATTCTGATGAATCCGGGCTTGGTCATTTGCCAAATCAAGCAGAATAATTATTTTTGTTGATAATATCATAAATATGGCCTACGGCTTAAACAAAGTTATTCTGATAGGAAACCTCGGAAGAGATCCGGAAATCAGGCATACCGATGGAGGTGCAATTGTTGCAAACTTCCCTCTCGCCACAACTGAATATTATAAAGACAAAAATGGTCAGCGCCAGGAGCAAACAGAGTGGCATCAGATTGTTGCATGGAGAAGCCAGGCTGAGTATGCTCAAAAATACCTCAAAAAGGGGTTTACACTCATGGTAGAGGGCAAAATCAGAACGCGTTCTTGGGAGGACAAAGAGCGAGTTAAAAGGTACACTACAGAAATTATCGCAGACAGTTTTCAACTTATTTCTAGCCCGCGTCGCGAAGATTCAGGCCAGCACAACGATGGCTCTGTATCCGGGCAAGGGTCGCACAATTCCTCCTCCTCTGGTCAGTTGGATGACCTTCCTTTTTGATTGAAAACATCGCCTTTTGGACGATCCCTTACCTTTTCTTTTTTTAAATGTATTTCAGACTGCATTTTCCGATCCGAAAGTGATAGTCTCTTTGATTGTTACTGCCGTGTTGCTAACCCTCTCTGCTTTAATCGCAGCAGTTGAGGTAGCGTTCTTTTCTTTAAGCCCACCGCAGCTTCAGCGTTTGGGTCAATCTGGTAAAACGGCTGGTCACAAAGTCACACAACTCCTCGAAAAACCCAAAAGTCTCATTGCAACAATTGTGCTAAGTCACAATTTGGTAAACATTGGCGTTGTCATCTTATCTGAGTCTTTGGCAGACACCCTGCTTCAGTTTCCTGACAGGCCACTTTTGAGTTTTGTACTTCAGGTGGTGGTGGTAACATTTTTTATTGTGCTTGTAGGAGAGGTGATACCGAAGCTCTATAGTGCTGCAAATCCTGAAGGAATCGCGCTTGCGTCAGTTTATCCGCTGGAATTACTGGTAAAGGTATTTTCACCAATTAATTTTCTCTTAGTTAAGAGTACGGGCTTGCTTGATAAAAGGCTGAAAGCCAATAATCCGCAACTTTCTGTAGAGGAGCTTTCTCATGCTCTTGAGTTAACGTCGAATGAACACACTCCTGAGGAGGAGAGAAAAATTCTCGAAGGAATTGTTGAGTTTGGGAATACGGAGGTAAAAGAGATCATGACCTCCAGGCTTGATATTGTTGCGGTAAGTCAAACATGCAGCTTCAGCGAATTGAGGGATCTGGTTATCAGAACAGGGTTTTCGAGAATCCCGGTTTTTGATGAGAACCTTGACAAAATAGCCGGACTTCTGGTTGTGAAGGATTTGCTTCCCCACACTGATAAGCCCGAGTTTAAATGGTCTGAGCTCATAAGGCCTGCTTTTTTTGTGCCTGAGAATAAAAAAATTGACGATTTACTGCGAGAGTTTCAGAGAAGGAAAATGCATATTGCGCTAGTTGTGGATGAATATGGAGGCACATCCGGACTAATTACGCTTGAGGATATTATTGAAGAAATTTTAGGAGAGATAAATGATGAATTTGATGATGAGGGGCATAATTATACCCGCATTGATGATCATACCTGGGAGTTTGAGGGGAAGATTCATCTTAATGATGTTTACCGGATATTGGAAATTGATGGTGAAGCATGGGAAAAGAGGAGAGGAGGTGCAGATACTCTTGCCGGGTTTGTGATTGAAATTGCCGGCAGAATTCCGCCACGTCAGAGTGTAATAGAATGGGACGGTTTTAAGTTTGTTATTGAATCAGTAGACCGTCGCAGGATTCTCCGTATTAGTGTTGGAAAGGTGAGTCAGGATGGGCGTCCCGCCTTGCCTCTGCTTTCATTTTTCGGGCTTTTACTTCTGTTTCTTGTATCCTGTAAAGACGCTCCGATTCCCCGACCAAAAGGGTATTTTAGAATCGATTTTCCCACGAAAAGTTATAGTTCGTTCAATAACCAGGCTCCGTATACTTTCAGCTATCCTGTTTATTCCAAAATTCAGCCATATCAGGGGAAACAGGATAGTCGTTTTTGGTACGATATTGATTTCGAAAATTTCCGCGCCACGGTGCATCTTTCCTATCATTCACTTCAGGGAAAAACGGGAATGGAGCTAGAGGATGCCAGGGAGTTGGTGTACAAACATGCATCCCGTGCCAATGCGATTAATGAGATCCCGGTTTCCGATTCTTCAAGACAGGTTTATGGTTTGCTGTATGAAATTGAAGGAAATGCAGCCTCGCCTATTCAGTTTTATCTCACAGATAGTGTACATCATTTCCTAAGAGGGGCGCTTTATTTTCGTTCATCGCCCAATGCAGATTCATT